>JANOOP010000127.1:0-12341 GCA_031421415.1 Candidatus Eiseniibacteriota bacterium | reverse complement strand
GGTCTACGTAGCTCTGGGCGAGCGGGAGACGGCGTTCGCCTGGTTCGACCGCGCGTTCCGGGAGCGTTCGCACTGGCTGGTGGCCATCGGGGTGGATCCTCGGTTCGATTCGCTGCGGGAGGATGCGCGGTTCGTGGAGCTGATGAAGAAGGTCGCAGACTCGGGGTAAGCGCTACCTGCCGACTTCCAGCGTCCCCCGCGCCGCCGCGATCCGCTTGATTCGCTCGATCAGGCTCTGCCGCGAAATGCCGAGCACCCGCGCCGCCTGCGAACGGTTGCCGTTCGTCGCCTCGAGCACCTTCAAGATGTGCTCCTGCTCGATCTCCGACAAGGTCGGCAGCGTGATGTCGTTCTCCCCTCTCGCGACCATGGCGTCCCGGAGCGCGCGCGGCACCGCCTCGTACTGGGCGATCATCTCCGCGGGGAGGTAGTCCTCGCGAAGGACCTCGTCGTCCTCCAGGAGGACGATCCGCTCGAGCAGATTCCGCAGTTCGCGCACGTTTCCGGGCCAACGATAGACCCGGACGATCGCTTCCACGTCCTCGGTCATGCCCCGGAAGCGCTTCCGGAACTTCTCGCTGTAAAACCCAAGGAAGTGCCGCATGAGCAGCAGCACGTCGTCCCCGCGATCGCGGAGCGGCGGCATGATCACCGAGACGACCTTCAGCCGGTAATAGAGATCGTGCCGGAAGCGCCCCTCGCGGACCGCCTGGTCGAGATCTCGGTTCGTGGCGGCGACGATCCGGAGGTCGACCGAGAGATCGGCGCCGCCGCCGAGGCGCTTGAAGGTGCGATCCTCGATGAATCGGAGGAGCTTCGCCTGGGTGCCGACTGGGAGGTCGCCGACTTCATCCAGGAAGAGCGTCCCCTGGTCGGCGAGTTCCACCAGGCCCCGCTTCGGCTCCCGCGCGTCGGTGAAGGCGCCCCGCTCGTGCCCGAAGAGTTCGTTCTCCAGCAACTGTTCCTGGAATGTCGAGCAGTTGAGCGCCAGGAAGGGAGCGTCCCGCCGCGCGCTCTCGAAGTGGAGCGCCCGAGCCACCAGCTCCTTGCCGGTTCCGCTCTCCCCTTCGATCAACACCGTGCTCGCCTCGCTCTGGGCCACCTTGTAGGTGATCTCCCAGGCCCGGCGGATGGCGGGCGAGTCGCCGACGATCTTCGTCTTGAGGAATGCCTCCAGTTCGGAGCGGCGGAAGGCGTCGAGCTGCGTCTCGCGGATGAGCCCTGCCTTTAGGCGCGCCATCGCGAGGAGCATCTCCTGCATCTCGTACGGCTTCTTCAGGAAGTCGGTCGCGCCCTGGCGCATCGCCTCCACCGCCGTCGGGAGGTCCCCAAAGGCGGTGATCACCACGACTTTCAGGTCGGGCGCGAGCGTCTTAAGACGCGGGAGCAGTTCCAGACCGCTCCCGTCCGGGAAGCGAAGATCGAGGATCAGCGCGTGCGGGGGATCGCGGCGAACCGACTCGAGCACTTCCGCAGCGGTGCCGACCGCGTCGACGTCATAGCCCTCGGCGCTCAGCAGCTTCACCAGCGACTTCCGGATCAGCTCCTCGTCGTCGGCGATCCGGACGCGCAGTTTCATCGCGCTATTTTTCCCGCTCGTCGCGCGGCTCTTCCGGCTCGGGCGGAGCCAGGAGGGCCGGGAGGCTGAACTTGAACGCCGCTCCCTGGGTCAGATTCCGCGCCGTCAGGTTGCCGCCATGCTCGCGCGCGATCTGGAGGGAGATCGAAAGCCCGAGTCCCGTCCCCATGGAGCGCGTGGTGAAGAAGGGGTCGAAGATCTTCTCCTTCACGTCGTCGGGGATACCCGGCCCCGAATCGGTGACGATGACATCGACGTAGGCCTTCGTGGAGCGCGTTCGCCGAAGCCCCGTGCCGATTCGAAGCGTTCCCCCTTGCGGCATCGCCTGGATGGCGTTGATGACCAGGTTCAAGACCACCTGGTGGGCCATGTCGGGATCGACCGCCACCTGGGGCAGCCCCTCGTCGAAGTCGGGCTCCACCTCGATGCCGGAGTCCTTGAGCCGGCGGCCCAGGTTGTCGAGCGCCTTGGCGACCACCTCGTGCATGTAGGTCGGCACCGGCTTGGCTGCCTGCGGCCGCGCGAAGAGCAGAAGGTCGGTGATGATCTGCTCGATCCGGTCGAGTTCCGTGAGCACGTCCTGGAGGTCGTCGCGGCGAGAATCGCCGGCGCGGAGCTTGGAGGCGACGAACTGGACGGTCGTGCGGACGCCGGTGAGTGGGTTTCGGATCTCGTGGGCCACACGCGCCGAGAGTTCGCCGAGGGAGATGAGGCGCTCCGTGTTCCGGAAGATCTCCTCTTCCGAGTCGGCGTCGACCAAGTCCTCGATGCGGACGAGAAGCGCGCCGTCCTCGCCGAGCGAGGAGGCGGAGTAGCGCATCAGGACGTCGCGGTCTCCCACCTTGCCGCGCACTTCGCGGGTGGAGCGCCCGGGCTCCCCTTTCGAGCCGCGCTCGGGCAGGTACCAGCGCTCGGTCTCGGGCTCGAAGATCTCCCCCAGCGGCTTCCCCACCACCGCGTCGTGAGAAACGCCCCATCCCCTGGCAAGCGTCTCGTTGATCGCGACGATGCGCCGGTCCTCGTCGATCACGAGGAGTCCCGTGTCGAGCGCGTCGAGCACGCGGACCAGCGAGTCGCGGGCGACGTCAGGCGCTTCTGAGCGCGTCATCGAAACCTCCGGCGGATCGGAATGCGGGTGACGAGCAGACGTTGCCCTGGGAGCGCGGGCGCGTCAACGGCAAATTGGCTTCCCGTAGCGGTTTCCCTCCATCGAGCGGCCTCCGGCCGTCCGGCGCGCGGCGCCCCGCGCCTCTTGCGCCGGAGGGGCGCCGATTGGTATTCTTACCCACTGATTGGCTTTCGCGCGGCGCCCGCGAGGGCGCCGTTCCTATCTACCTCTTCGACCGCGACCGAGGTGCGTTCACCATGATGCAAGGCCTTCGCGACAACATGAAGATCATCATCTGGATCACGGCGATCGTGTTCCTGGTGGGATTCGGAATCCTCGAGCTCGGCGGCGTGATGGACTTCCGCGGCGCGGGCAACTCCTCCGCCGGGCCTACCGGTGTGATCGCAGAGATCAACGGGAAACCGGTCCGCAAAGAGGTCTTCGATCAGACCTACTCCCAGATGGTCGACCAGTTGCGTCAGACCCGGGACCTGCGCGAGGGCGAGGACGCCTACATTCGCGAGCAGGCCTGGCAGCAGGTCGTGCGGAACACGCTCCTCGAGCAGGAGGCGAAGAGCCGCGGGATCAAGTCGAGCCCCGAGGAGATCAAGAGCGCCATCCGCTATTCGCCGCCGCAGTTCATCGTGCAGTCGCAGGTGTTCTCGACGGACGGCCAGTTCGACTACCGCAAGTACCTGGCCGAACTGGACAATCCGAACTCGCAGGTCCCGTGGGCCCAGGTCGAGGCGCTCGTCGCCTCGCAGCTCCCGCTCCAGAAACTTCAAGAGCAGGTCATCGCCGGGGCCAAGGTTTCGGACGGCGACGTACGCGACCGGTTCCTCCTCCAGAACGAGCGCCTGACGCTCAACTACATTCGGTTCGCGCCCGACTCCTTCCCGGTCGACACGACGATGATCGGCGGCGCCGATATCGAGTCGTACTACAAGGCGCACCCCGAGGAATTCACGGGGCCGGAAGAGGCCAGGGTGCAGGTCGCCCTGGTGACTCGCTTTCCCGACACGAGCGACTTCGACACGGCCCGCGAGCGGCTTCGTCCGATCTTGGACGAGCTGAAGGCGGCGCCCGACTCCTTCGAAGCGCGCGCGAAAGTCTACTCGGACATCTCGTCCAACGTCCGCGGCGGCGCGCTGCCGGGACCGACGCCGTTCGACGAACTCCGTCCGGTCTTCCGTAACGGACTCGCCAACGTGGCCCCGGGCCAGATCTCGGAAATCCTGCAAGAGGAGCGGTCGCTCCACCTCTTCCGCGTCGACTCGCGGCAGATCGACCCGGTGCGGAAGCGCGACATGATCCTCTACCACGAGATCGCCATCCGCGTGCAGCCGGGCCCGAACGCGTACCGCACCGCGCTGGAGAAGGCGAAGGAGTTCATCAAGGTGGCGGAGAAGGGCGAATTGACCGCCGCCGCCACCAAGTACGGGTATCGCACGGTGGAGTCCGCCTACTTCGCGCAGGGGAAGAGTCAGAACGAGGTCTTCCAGCGTTTCCCCGATCTCGAGACGTGGGTCTTCACCGAGAAGCTCGGTTCGATCTCCCGCGCGGTCCCGTCGGAGACAGGCTGGTACGTCTACCAGCTCCTCGATCGCCGCAAGGCGGGCGTGAGACCGCTGGCGCAGGTGTCGGCCGACGTCAAGAAGGCGGTCGTCCGCTCCCTTCAGATGCAGCGGGCCACGGCCGCCGCCGAGCAGGCGCGGGCCGCGCTCGCATCGGGCGCCAAGGAGGACGAGGTCTCCAAGCGATTCAACGGCACGACCGGGCGCGCAGACGGCGTGAGCCGGAACGGCTTCATCGGCTCGATCGGCCACGATCCGAAGATGGTCGGCCAGCTAATGGGAATGCCCGCGGGCGCCTGGACCACGGTCCTGACCGGCCTGCCGGGCGCGGTCCTCTTCCGCATCGACGGACATCAGCTCCCGAACGAGCAGGAGTTCCAGAAGATGGCGACTCAGATCCGCGAAAACCTCCTCGCGGAGCGGCGCCAGGTTCTCTTCGTCGAGTGGATGGAGAGCCTCCGCCGTTCGGCGAAGGTGAAGGACTACCGCGAGGACTACTTCGACATCTGATCGGCACAAGGGAAGTCCCTTGAAACGAACCGAGGCGCCGCGGCGAATGGCCGAGGCGCCTCGTTCTTGTTTCTGGTCCCGCCCGGATCGGCGGAACGCGATCGCTTCGAATCCCGCTACGACTTCCGCGTCTCGTCGCCGCTCGGCGGAGCGCTCGGCTTATCGCTGGTCTTCAGCTCGGTCTCGACTTCCTTCATCCCCTTCTTGAACTCCTGAATTCCTCTTCCGATCGAGCGTCCGATCTCCGGGATCCGTTTCGCCCCGAAGAGAAGGAGCACGATCAGGAAGAGCCCGGTGAGTTCCCAGGGACCCATATTGAACATCGTTATGCCTCGCTAGCCGAGCCTGACTGCGGCTCCGTGGTGGTCATCGCGGCTGCGTCCACCGCCGCGCGTCTCGGCCCACGATGACCGTGACGTCGATCATTTCCTGGGCCCGGATCTGCTGGATGAGATGGCGGGTACCCAGGTAGTCCGCCACGATGCTGCCCGGCTCGGGTGACTCGCTTCGATTCACCACGAGCGTGTTGCGATAGTCGACGCGGTCGGCGTTGCTCACCACGAGCACATCGAATCCGCCGTCTCTCAGGTACGACGCCAGTTCCCCCGCCAGTCCCGACCGACCGCTCCCGTTCAGGAGTTCGATCCGGATCGGACCCTTCGGCCGCCCCAGCGACTGGGGCCCGACGCGGAGCGCGGTCGACACGATGAGCGCCGCCACGACGATGAAGAGAACAGCCAGCGTGATGTCGAGGGCGCGAGCGCCGCCGCCTGCCGCTTTCTTCGCCATCGTGTCGCCGGCCGCCTTCTACCGGTGCCGCGTCGCGCCCCGCGCCGCTTCGGCGTCGAGGGCCCGTCGGATGCGCGCGTAGGTCCGGTCCAGCGCCTCCGGCAGCACCTTCGTGTCCGCCGTCACCGGCATGAAGTTGGTGTCGCCGTTCCAGCGCGGCACCACGTGCCAGTGAAGATGCCCCAGCACCCCGGCTCCGGCGACGCGTCCCAGATTCATCCCGAGATTCAGGCCGTGGGGCCGGTACTCCTTCCGGAGCGCCCGCTCGACCCGGGCCAGCCAGACGCCCAGGTCCAGGATTTCGGCCTCGGAAAGGTCGGCCAGAAAGGCCCGGTGCTTCCGGGGCGCCACGAGCACGTGCCCCACATTATACGGGTAGAGGTTCGCCATGACGACCACCAAGGGGGAGACGGCCAGAACGAGGCTCTTGGCCGAAGGGCGCACGGCGCCCTGGCGGCAGAAGAGGCAGGGCTCCTTCCGGCCGGACTTCGGCTTGCTCGCCTTCTGGATGTAGGCCATACGCCAGCCCGCCCAGAGCCGATTCATCGTCCCGCGCTCCCCGGCGCGGCGTAGCGGCCGCCCGGGACGAAGCCAGCCGCCGTCAATCGCCGCTCCGCCTCGGCCAGCTGCTGCGGCGTGTTCACGCCCATCAATTCGCTCTCGTGCGTGGCCGGTTCGATACCGACGCCGAGCCCCTTCCCGCGCAGGTGGGAGAGCGTGTCGGTCAGGTAGTACTCCTGCTGCTTGTTGTCGGCGCGTAGGGAGGCGAGCGCTTCCTCGAGCGGGGCGCGGTCGAAGCAGTAGACGCCCGAATTCACCTCGGCGACGGCCCGCTCCTCCGCGGTCGCGTCCTTCTCCTCGACAATCTTCACGAACCGGCCCCCGCCATCGCGGACGACGCGGCCGTAGCCCGAGGGATCGGCCAGCGTGCCGCTCAGGAACGTGACGCCGTTCCTCTCGGCCACGTGCCGCTCCAGCAAACGGCGAAGCGTCTCCGTGCGGACGAGCGGCATGTCTCCCGCCAGCACGAGGACGCGTTCGGCCCCGGCGTCCGCGGCGGCGGCGGCAATCTCGGCCCAGGCCACCTGGACCGCGTGGCCGGTGCCGAGCTGCGGGCTCTGGATCACGAAGCGTACGCCGCGCGACGCGCAGGAGGCGCGGACCAGTTCTTCCCTGTGCCCCACGACCAGGATGACGCGCTCTGGCCGGAGCGGATCGAGGCGGTCGAGCACGTGGTGGACGAGCGGAGTGCCGAGCGCCGGATGGAGGACCTTGGGCAGATCGGAATTCATCCGCTTTCCCATGCCCGCGGCCAGGATCACCGCCTGGAATTTCGGAATCATCGCTTCCCCCGCGAGGGGGTCAGGAATCGGTTGTCGAGAAGGCGGGTCCGTCCCAGGCGGATGGCCGCAAGGAGGAGCGCGCGCCGATTCAGGCGCGCTACCGGCTGAAGCGTGCGGGGATCGACGAGTGCCACGTAGTCGATGGCGTCGGGCTTCGTTTCGAGGCGGAGTACGCGCTTCACCTCGCGCTCCAGGCGGCGGGCGTCCCGGGCGCCGCCCCGCGCCAGAGCCGCCGCGGCGGCGAGCGCGCGCGGAAATCCGGCGGCGCGTACGCGATCCTCGGGACCGAGATAGGCGTTTCGCGACGACATGGCGAGGCCGTCGCGCTCCCGGACGATCGGCGCCACGGCGAGACGCACCGGCAGATCGAGATCGCGCATCATGGCGCCGACCACGGCAGCCTGCTGCGCGTCCTTCTGGCCGAGATAGAGCGTGTCGGGTTCCACCATGTTCAGGAGCTTCAGCACCACCGTCAGAACGCCGCCAAAATGCCCCGGACGCACGGCCCCTTCCCACCGGGCCGCGAGCGGGCCCGCGGCGACGGCGGTCTGAAACCGCTCCGGATAGACGGCGCGGGCCGTCGGGAGAAAGAACCAGTCGCACCCGGCGGCGCGGCAGAGTCGCGCGTCGAGCCGGTGATCGCGCGGGTAGCGGCGGTAGTCTTCCCGAGGGCCGAACTGGAGCTGGTTCACGAAGACGCTCACCACGACCCGGTCGTGATCCCGGCGCGCGCGGCGGACCAGCGACAGGTGCCCGTCGTGGAGCGCGCCCATGGTCGGGACGAAGCCCACCGTCTTCCCCCGGCGGCGGGCGGCGCGGACCAGCGCGCGCATCGCCGCGGGGCGTCGCACGATCTTCACGCGGAGGGCTCTACCTTGGGAGCGGCGGACGCGGCGGCCGGCGGGGCGGCTGGCGCGGCAGTCGGCGCGGCGGCATACGACTCCGCGGCGCTCGGATAGCTGCCCGAACGAACGTCCTCGCCGAACGCCCGAAGCGCCTCCCGCATCGTGCCGCCCACGTCGGCGTAGCGGCGGACGAAGCGCGCCGGCTTTCCGAACGTGAGCCCGATAAGGTCATGGAGCACCAGCACCTGTCCGTCGCAGTCGGGTCCCGCGCCGATGCCGATCGTCGGAATCTGGAGCGCTCGGCTCACCTCCGCGCCCAGCTCGAGCGGAATCGCTTCCAAGACGAGCGCGAAGCAGCCGGCGCGTTCCAGGAGGATCGCGTCCTCCAGGAGCGCGTCGGCGGCCTCGCGACCTCGCGCCTGCACGCGGTAGCCGCCGAACTGGTGGACCGATTGCGGCGTGAGTCCGAGGTGGCCTAGCACCGGGATGTCGGCGTGCAGAATCGCCTCGATCTGCGGCAGCATCCGCCGGCCCCCCTCCAGCTTCACCGCCTCGGCGCCGCGCTTCAGGAAGCGCCCGCTGTTTCGCACCGCGTCGGCCGGACTCGCCTGGAACGAATTGAACGGGAGGTCGGCGACCAAGAGCGCCCGCGGCCGGGCGCGCGCGACGGCGCGCACGTGGTGGGACATCTCGGCCATGGTGACCGGGATCGTGGAGTCGTAGCCGAGCACCACCATGCCGACCGAGTCGCCGACGAGGATCAGATCGACGCCCGCCTGGTCGGCGATCACGGCGGAGGGATAGTCGTAGGCGGTGGTCGAGACGATCTTCTGGCCGTGCTCCTTCATCTCGCGGAGCGTGCGGACGGTCACCTTCGAGCGCTGGATCGGTTCTCCACCATAGGTCAAGGGGCGCCTCCCGGTTCGGCGCCGGGGGTCACGTAGGCGACCCCCTCGTGGTGCGCCTCCATCCGCGCGATCAGATCTTCCAGGTCCGCGCGGCGATCGACGAAGTTCAGCTCGTTCGTATTCACGATCAGGAGCGGCGCGTCCTTGTAATGGAAGAAGAAGTAATTGTACGCCTCGGCGAGGGTGGCCGTGTACTTGGGATCCATGGCCCGCTCGTAGGCCCGCCCGCGCTGCTGGATGCGCGACCAGATGATCTCGGGGCTGGCCTGGAGGTAGACGACCAGGTCGGGCACGGGAATCTCACGCTCCAGGAGCGCCGACACCTGCTCGTAAAGCGCCAGTTCCTGGTCGCTCAGATTCAGGTTTGCGAAGATGCGGTCCTTCTGAAACAGGTAGTCGCTCACCACGCCGTTGTGGAAGAGATCGGGCTGCCGCAGATCTTTCAATTCGTGGTAGCGGCTGACCAGGAAGAACATCTGGGCCGGAAACGAGAAGCGCCGCTGGTCCTTGTAGAAAGACTCCAGGAAAGGATTCGCGTCCGGCGCCTCCAGCAGGAGCCGCGCCCCGGTTCTCTCCGCGAGAAGCCGGGCCAGGCTCGTCTTCCCGACCCCGATCACACCTTCGATGGCGATGTGCTTGCCGCGGAGGTCCATCAGGTCTTGTCCGTCGCGAGGCGCTCGGCCGGGCGCTAGGTCCAGAGCCGACCGCCCTTGCGAACTCCGGATTCCTTGGGAAGGCGGAGGAGGATCGCGGCGATCGTCTCGCCGAGCACCGGGTGAACGAAATCGGGGTCGATCTCGGCCAGCGGAGTCAGCACGAAGGCACGAAGGTGCGCCTCCGGATGCGGCACGATGAGACCCGGCTCCTCCGCGACGAGGTCGCCGAAGAAGAGGAGATCGAGATCGATCGTCCGCGGCCCCCACTTCTTCACCTTGGCGCGAACGCGCCCCAGTCGCTGCTCGACGAGGAGGAGATTCCAGAGGAGTTCTCCAGCGGTCAGCTCGGTCTCCATGCAGGCCACGGCGTTCAGGAATCGGGGCTGATCCACCTCGCCGACGGGTTCGGTGTCGTAGAGGGAGGAAACGAGCGCGAGCTTGGTGCGCGGGAGTTTTCCCAGCTCCTCGATGGCGCGGCGGATCTGCGCCTCCCGCTCGCCGAGATTCGATCCGAGACCGACGAAGGCTTTCGTCACGCGCGGACCCGCTCCACTTCCACCTCGGGAATCACGTCGAAATCGGCAACCGGCACGTGCAGCTTTCGCAGGCGCACCACGACACGCGACGCGGGAAAGGTCGCCAGGATTCCGAGGGCCAGGTCCTCGGCCGCGGTCTCCAGGAGCCGGCGGCGCAGCTTGCCCAGGCGGGCACGGACGAATCGATAGACCTCCTCGTAGTCGATGGCGTTGCGGAGCGAGTCGACGCGGCGCCGCGTGAGCGCCGGGTAGGCGAGTTCCACGTCGGCTTCCAGCCGCTGCCCAAGCGCCCGCTCGCGCGCGGGAACACCGAGGTAGCCGTAGGCTCGGATGCCGTGAAGCCGGAGCCAGTCTTCACCGGCGGAGAATCCGGCTTCGCCTTCGGCCCGGCGCGAAACACCGCGCGGGCTAGCGCGACGCGGTCGGCGCGATGTCATGCATAGCCTTCCAGGGTGAGAGTCCTTCGAGGAGGCGGAGCGCCTTTTCCATGACCGGTACGGGAGCGGTGAGCGCGATGCGGAAGTAGCCTTCGCCCTGCTCGCCGAAGCCGACGCCCGGTGTGAGCATGACCCCCGTCTTCTCGAAGACGCGCGTGGCGAAATCGATGGCCTTCTCGCCCTCGGGGACGCGGGCCCAGACGTAGAACGCCCCGCCGGGCGCCTCCACGGGGCAACCAAGCCGCTTCAACCCTTCCACCACAACGTCGCGCCGCTCTCGGTAGACCGTGCGCAGCGCCGGACCGTGCGATGGCAGGAACGCGTTCAGCGCCCACGACGCGGCGATCTGGATCGCCTGCGGCGCGCCCGAATCGACGTTCGCCTTCAGCCGCACCAGCGAGTCCACGAGCGCCGGAGCACCCACGGCGAAGCCGAGCCGCCAGCCGGTCATGTTGAAGGTCTTGGAGAAGGAGTGAAACTCGATCGTCCGCGCGCGCGCCGAGGGAATCTCCAGCGCGCTCGGGGGCGGGTCTCCGTAGTAGAGCTCCGAGTAGGCGGCGTCGCTCGCGATGACGAGATCGCGGCGCTCGGCCCACGCGGCCAGTGCCTCGTAGAAGGAACGCGGCGCCAGCGCGCCGGTCGGATTGTTCGGATAATTCACCCAGACGAGGCGGGTGCGCGGCGTCGCCAGACGGTCGAGTTCGCTCAGGTCGGGAAGGAAGCCGTTCGACTCGCGGAGCGCGTAGCGGACCGGAGTGGCGCCCGCGAAAATCGTGCCCGCGAAGTAGACCGGATAGCCCGGGTCGGGCATCAGGACTTCGTCGCCCGGATTCAGGATCGCGAGCGGGAGATGCCCGATCCCCTCCTTCGAGCCGATCAGGATCGCGCATTCCTTGGCGGGATCGAGCGCGACACCGTAGCGTCCCTCGAACCAGGTCGCGATCTCGCGGCGCGCCGAGAGCATCCCGGCGCTCGAGGGGTAGCGGTGGTTCGCGCCATCCCGCGCCGCGGTCGCCATTTTCTCGAGGATCGGGGGGGGCGTCGGAAGGTCGGGATCGCCGATCGAGATGTCGATCACTTCCCGGCCTGCCGCCTCCGCCTCGGCCCGCCTACGCTCCAATTCGGCAAAGAGATAGCGCGGAAGGGCCTGGAGCCGTTGGGCGGGAGCGAGGGGTCTCATGGAGCCCGACGGTAGCCGGGGGTGAAGGGGGTGTCAAGGGGCGGCGCACGCGTGCGGAGCAGGGCGCCTTCAGGCGCGATTCGGGGGGTCTGAAGCTAGACCGAGCCCTCGGCCGGAGGATCGATGACGACCATCACCTCGGCCTCCAGGGCGATGCCGCTCGCTTCCTCGACGCGGCGCTTCATTTCATGAGCGACGCGGAGCACCTCGTACACGGTGGCGCCGCCGCGATTCACGATGTAGTTGGCATGGAAGGCATGGACGCCCGCGCCCCCCTCGCGAATTTCCTTCGCGCCGGCCGCCTCCAGCAACTGCCCCGCGGCAATCTTGCTCCCGTCCGGAAGGACCGGGTTCTTGAAGAAGCAGCCGGCGGTGTGGAGCCCCTTCTCGTGCCGGCGCGCGCGCTGCGCGGCGTGCTGGCCCATGATCTGGTCCATCTCCGCGCGATCGCCCCGCTGGAGCGAGAATTCCGTCTCCGCGACGATGTTCGTGTTTTCCTTGAGATTGCTATGCCGGTAGGCGAACCCGAGTTCGGCCGGCGTCCGATCGACGAGCGTCGTCCCCTCGAGGAGGCGGATCCGCGTCACGACGTCCCCCACCGAGCGGCCGAACGCGCCCGCGTTCCCGCGGATGGCGCCACCCACCGTGCCGGGGATGTCGATCGCGAATTCCAGGCCGGAGAGCGAGTGCTGCCGCGCCGCTTCCACGACCTCGCCCAGATCGGCGCCCGCGCCCGCGACGATGCGGATACCCTCCACGCGGAGATGCTCGATCTTGTTCACGATCACCACGCCGCGGAATCCCGTGTCACCGACCAGAAGATTGGAACCTCCTCCGATCAGGAGCCATCGCATCCCGCTCTCGACCGCCTCGCGG
>JANOOP010000126.1:0-4896 GCA_031421415.1 Candidatus Eiseniibacteriota bacterium | reverse complement strand
GTTCAGGTGGGCGGCGATCTGCTTGCTGCTGTTACCGCGTTCGCAGACGACCGCCACGGGATCGGACGAAGAAATGGCGTTCCGGACGTCGGCGCCCATGGCGAGGAGCTGGGAGCCTCGGATGTTCACGTAGGACTCTTGGGGGACGATGTCGATCCGTCCGCCGGCCGTGTTGGCCCGGACGTCCAGGACGCGAAGCGGCGAACCCGACTCGATGCGGAGGACCAGCGCTTCCGGAGAGATCTCCGGCACGGCGTTGAGTTTGCTCATGGGCGGAGTTTCGCCGAGGGGCGGGAGCGCGTCAAGAAGCACCGGAGGTCGTGTGGGGGTCGGCGCCGGGCGAACTCGAATCGGCGTCGGGCGCAATCGGCGGTTGAGCCGGCGGCTTCGGCAGGGCATCCTTGGCGGCCATGCTCTCGACCCGCGCGTTCCGCTCCGTCATTCCCGGTCTGCTCCTGGCGGTCGCGGTCGGCCTGACCGCCCGACTCCTCCACGGCTTCCTTCCCCACACGGTGGGGACCGCCGTCGGGGAAGTGATCGTGGCCGTCCTCTTGGGACTCACGATCGGCAACATGATCCGGCTCTCCGACGCGACGGCTCCGGGCATCCGGTTCTCGTTTCACTCCGTCTTACGGACCGCCATCGTCCTCCTTGGCGCGACGTTCTCCTTCGCGCAGGTCGTGGCAATCGGCGGGAAGGCGCTCTTGATGGTCGTGGCGCTCATGCTCCTCGCGCTCGCCGTGGCGCACGCGCTGGGGCGAGCCTTCGGAACGCCGGGACGCCTGGCGACGCTCATCGGCGTCGGCACGGCCGTCTGCGGCAATTCGGCCATCGTGGCGACGGCGCCGGTCATCGGCGCGCGCGACGACGAGGTCTCCTTCGCCATCGCGACGAACACGCTCTTCGGGACGGTGGCGGTCTTCCTCTATCCCTTCATCGGGCACGCGCTCGGAATGAGCGACGCCGCGTTCGGGACGTGGGCGGGCACGGCGGTGAACGATACGTCGCAGGTCGTGGCGGCGGGGTTCGCCTACAGCGAGGAGGCGGGGAAAGTGGCGACGGCGGTGAAGCTGACCCGGAACGCGCTCATGGGCGGCGTGATCGTGGCGATGGGGCTGGCCTACGGCCGCGCCGCCGGGGCGGCGGATGGCGCCGCGGGCGCGACCTCCGGCGGATGGCGGAAGCGGCTGCAGCAGTCGCTCCCGCTCTTCGTCGTCGGGTTTCTCCTGCTCGCGTTGCTCAACACGTTCGGAGCCGTTCGCGCGCTTTCCGACGCGACGGGGCAGGAGATTCCGAAGGCGATCCAAACGGCGGTCCGCTTCCTGATCCTCGTAGCGCTGGCCGGCGTGGGGCTCTCGACGCGGTTCGAAGCGATGCGAAAGACGGGAATCCGACCTTTCTATGTGGGGCTCGCGACGGCGGCGGCGACGGCGACAGCGAGCCTGCTTCTCATTCAGTGGTTCGGCCCTGCGGCGGGCTAGAGCTCGTACTCCAGGAGCGAAGCGATGAACGCGGCAGCCCCCGATTCCACCAAGGATCCCGATTCCCCGATCCATCCCGAACTCCCGGCCGGTTTCCACCTCCGTCGTCCCGCGTCGGAGGAGGCGGAGGTGGTCGCGGAGTTGGTGTGCGCGTGCGACCTCTTCGAGATCGGCGAGGCCGAGACCGACGCGGACGACGTGCGCGACGACTGGTCGCTCCCGCGCTTCGACCGCTCCCGCGACGCCTGGATCGTGGTGGGCGACGATCGCACGGTCCACGGGTACGGCTGGATCTGGGACAAGGTGCCGCACCACGAGATGATCGGCGACATCTACTCGCGCCCCGGCCCGACCTACGAGACGATCGCGTCGTTTCTCTGCGCGCGGATCGAGGAGCGGGCCAGGGAACACGAGCGCGACGCACCCCCTGGCGGCGAGATCACGCTGGGATTCTTCGCGCCGGTCGGCTCGCCCTGGGCCGCGTTCCTGGATGGGCGCGGCTATCCGGTGGCGCGAACCTATTTCAGGATGGTCATCGAGCTGGGAGAGGAGAGTCCGGCTCCGGCGGAGATCGAGGGGATCGAGATCCGCGCGTACCGTCCCGGTGAGGACGACGCGGCCATCCACCAGGCGGTCCAGGAGTCGTTCGCGGAGCATTATCTCTTCGCGCCGGAGCCGCCGGAGGAGTGGATGGAGCGTCGGCGCGCCCACCCGGTCACCGATCCCTCGCTCTGGCGGGTCGCGTGGGACGGCCGCGAGCCGGCGGGGGCGATCCTTCCCTATCCGTTCGAGGGATTGGCCTGGATCCGCGAACTCGGCGTGCGGAGCGCCTGGCGCGGCCGCGCGATCGGCCGTGCGCTCCTGCTCCACGCGTTCGCCGCGCTCCACGCAAGAGGGCAGCGGCGGATCGGACTAGGCGTCGACGCGCAGAACGCGACGGGGGCGACGCGGCTCTACGAATCGGCGGGGATGAAGGTCACGCTACGCCACGAATACCACCGACGCGTGCTCCGCCCCGGTACGGCGGTCAGTTCCCAGGGCTAGGCAGGCGCCGGCTCGCGGAACGGCGCCGGCGCGGTGCGGCGCCCCTCAGTCGGCCCGGCAGCCTGACTTCTTCAAGATCCACATCATCGGACACGAACGCGTGAAGGCCGACTGGAGCAGATTCGCCCCCACGAACGCGGTGAAGGCGAAGAACCAGGGATTCACCCAGATTCCGAGCGCCACCGAAACCAGGATGAACGTCCCCGCCACGCCGCGAAGCCCCTCGTTGACTGTCATGATTTCACCTCCATTGTTGGCGTGCGTCACGCCTGCCGTTCCACCGGCAGCAGGAAAAACCGAGTGACCTCGTCGCCGGCGTCGTCGCGCCAGCCGACCAGTCGGTCGAAGAGCGCCACGGCCCGCTCGTCCGACTCCACGACGAACGCCGCGGCCAGCGCCCCAGGATGGACGCGGTCGCCGGCATGCACGCCGCTTCGCCCGCTCCCTTCGGCCACCGGAAGCACGCTGTAGCCGGAGACAGCCGCGGCCTTCAGTTCGTCGCGGAGCGCGTCGATGCGGGCCGCGTTCGCCATCGCCAGGATCATCTTCACGCCACCGCCTCCTTCCGCCGATTCAGCAGGTAATAGAGAACCGGGACCGCCATGCGCGAGAGGACCGTCGCGGCCACCTCGCCGCCGATGAGGGCGATGGCGAGTCCCTGAAAAATCGGATCGAAGAGAATCACGCTTGCCCCCACCGCCACCGCGGCCGCCGTCAGCACCATCGGGCGAAAGCGGACCGCGCCGGCGTCCACGACTGCTTCCTTGAGACTCAGTCCCTGCGCGCGCCGGAGTTCGATGAAGTCGACCAGGATGATCGAGTTCCGCACCGTGATCCCCGCCCCGGCGATGAAGCCGATCATCGATGTCGCGGTGAAGAAGGCGCCGATCAGCGCATGGGCCGGAAGGATGCCGACGAGGCTGAGCGGAATCGGGAGCATGATGACGAAGGGAGTCGTGAAGGAGCGGAACCACCCGACCGTGAGCACGTAGATGAGGATCAGGACCACGCCGAACGCGGCGCCCATGTCGCGGAAGACCTCCAAGGTGATGTGCCATTCGCCGTCCCACTTGATTCCGTAGCGGCTGGGATCGTCGGGCGCGACCGTGCTGGTCTGCTGCAGCGGCTTTCCGTCCGGGGTCGCGAGCGCCTGCACCCGCGGCCCAAGGTCGGCGATCGCGTAGACGGGACTCTCGACGCGCCCGGCGACGTCTCCCAGGACGTAGACGACGCGGCGGAGATTCTTGTGGTGGATCTCGAGCGACGCCGTGTCGGCGGTGGCCTGGGCGAGTTCCGAGAGGGGCGTTCCCGCCCCGGAGCCGACGCGGAGCGAGGCCAGCACGGCGGCGTCGGCCCGATCGGCCGCGGCGAGGCGCGTGCGAACCAGCACGGGATCGGCCTGCGACGGCGCGTCGAGCACCGCGACGGGAACTCCACCCACGAGCGCCGCGGCGGCGTCGGCGACGGCCTGCGACGACGTGCCGGCCAACGCCGAGCGGTCGCGATCGACGCGGAGTCGGCTGACCGGCTGCCCCTCGGTCAGGAGAAGATCGGTGTCGACCACGCCCGGCGTCTCGCGGAAGACCTTCCAGACCTGGCGCGCCATCTGGCGCTGCCCCTCCAGATCGGGACCGTAGACCTCCGCGACGAGGGTGGAAAGGACGGGTGGACCGGGCGGCACCTCCACGACCTTCAGCCGCGCGCCGAAGCGGGCGGCCACTTCTTCAAGCGAGGGACGGATCCGCCGCGCGATGGGATGACTCTGCTCCTTCCGCTCTCCCGCGTGGACCAGTTGCACCTGAATTTCGGCGAAGCGCGGCTCCGTCCGGAAGTCGTAGTGGCGGACGAGGCCGTTAAACGTGACGGGAGCGCCGAGACCGGCGTAGATCTGCACGCCCGCCACTTCGGGCTCGTGCTCCAGCCGGTCGGCCACCGCCTGCGCCGCGGCAAGCGTCCGCTCGAGCGGGGCGCCGGGAGGGAGGTCGAGCATCACCTCGAATTCGCTCTTGTTGTCGAAGGGGAGCATCTTGACCGTGACGACGCGGAAGGCGACGAGCGAGACCGCGCCGAGCCAGAGGACGGCCACGACCGCGAAGAAGCGGAGGCGGAAGCGGCCGTCGGTGAGGAGGCGGTTCATCCAGACGCGGTAGCCGCGGTCGAGCGCTCCTTCGTTTTCGGGTGCGCCGCCGTGCGCGCCGGCCTCGCCCTTCGGCACGCGGAGAAGCCGCCGCGCGGCCCACGGCGTGATCACGAACGCCACGGCGAGCGAGAAGATCATCGCCATCGAAGCGCCGACCGGAATCGGCTTCATGTAGGGGCCCATGAGGCCGCCGACGAAGGCGAGCGGGAGAATCGCGGCGATGACGGCGAT
>JANOOP010000125.1:0-4188 GCA_031421415.1 Candidatus Eiseniibacteriota bacterium | reverse complement strand
AGCCCGCTTCCTACGCCGCGGGGGATTGTCTCTGCAGCACCCGCATCGTCGCGGTCCGGCGCTCTTCCACCAGGTCCCGCGTCGAATCGCTCAGGGGGCGGCGAAGGAGTTCGTCGTAGAGGTAGCGGGCTCGGCCGTGGTTGTTCAGGAGCCGGCGCTCGATTTCCGCGGACTTGAGCAGGGCCAGGGCGGCAGCCTGCCGCTCCGGGTACCTCCGGCCGTACGCTTCGTAGGCGCGGCTGGCGTCGGCGGAGCGCCCCAACTCCTCGCAGGCGCGAGCCACGCGCAACAGTTCCGCAGGCGGAAGCGTCACCGCGCCCAGCAGCCGCTTCATCTCCTCGTAGCCGTCGCATGCTTCCCGCAGGGCCCCCCGCCGGAGCCAGAGGCGGATCGCTTCCCGAAACCGCGCGGCGGCCTGGGCCTCCTGCTGCGTGACCCGCTGAATCCTGGCGGCCTGCGCCAACACGGCCGGATCGTCGGGGACCCGGGCCAGGTAGGCCTCTACCTCCCCCAGCGCGGCGAACCACTCTCCCCGGTCGGACTGCCGCTTCGCGCGCGCCAGGTGGTGCTCCAGCCTCCCTTCCGACGCGAGCCCCATCGCGAACCCGAAGCAGGCGCCCAATAGCGCGCCCCCGAGATGCGCGACGGTTGCCGTCTCCGGCGTCTCCTCCGCGATCGCTTGCGCCACCGTGAGTGCGAACCAGAGCGCGATGCCGACGATGGCCGGGAGCGTGAACCGGGTCGGGCGGACCGTCCCGTGCAGGAGAAGCATCGTGAACGACGCGAAGCGGAGCCGCGCGAAGTAGAGCCGGACGAGGAAGAGCCCCATGAGCCCCGAGATCGACCCGGAAGCCCCCACGATCGGCGCCGACGCGAGGTCAGGAACCCAGGCGAGGATCGCGGCCGCCTGCGCCAGGTTCGCGAGCCACCCACAGGAGAGGTAACAGATGACGTACCGGAGTCCCCCGATCCTCGATTCCAGGGCGGGGCCGAAGACGGAGAGAAAGAGCATGTTTCCGAGGAGGTGGAGCGGATCGGCGTGGAGGAAGAGCGAGGCGAGCGCCGTCCCGATGGTCGGGTGGGCCGCCTTGAACGCCCATCCGTACGACGCCGCGACCGCTCCCGGCGTCAGATGGATCGCCGCGAAAGCGAAGATGTTTGCGGCGACCAGCGACCACGTGACCCAGGGGGTCCGCGAGACGCGGGCATCCGTGCCGATGGGCAGCCAGTAGAAGTAGTACATGCTTGATCGCTCCTTCCGACTTCTCTACACTACCTGAGGCCTAAAAATGAAGTCTTTTCATCACTTAGAGAGATCCGGGCCACCTTTGGCCGGCAGCCGGCAACCCGTTCGCGCGAGGCGGAAGGATCGTTGATGGAAACCACGACTGATTCCACCGGAATGGACATGGGCTCCTCGATTCAGAAGGAGCTAGACCCCCTCGAGAACGCCAGGCTTCAGTTCGAGGAGGCGGCGGCGCGGCTGAAACTGGATCCGGCGTTCCTCCAGATCATCAAGGAACCCCGGCGCGTCACGATCGTAAAGCTTCCGGTGCACATGGACGACGGCTCGATCCGCCTCTTCACCGGGTATCGCGTCCAGCACTCCATCATCCGCGGGCCGGCCAAGGGAGGGATCCGGTATCACCCGGACGTGACCCTCGAGGAAGTGATGGCCCTGGCGGCCTGGATGACCTGGAAATGCGCCGTGGTGAAGATTCCCTTCGGCGGCGGCAAGGGCGGCATCATCTGCGATCCGCCGAAGATGTCGCAGGGCGAACTGGAGCGCCTGACCCGCCGCTACACGGCCGACCTGATCGACGTCTTCGGACCCGAGTCGGACGTCCCCGCTCCCGACGTGAACACGAACGAGCAGACGATGGCTTGGATCATGGATACCTACTCCATGCACGCCCGCCACACCGTCACCTCCGTCGTGACCGGAAAGCCGCTCGCGCTGGGCGGCTCGCTGGGACGCCGCGAGGCGACCGGCCGGGGCATTCTCTTCTGCGTCCGGGAGGCGGCGAAGCGGATCGGGCTCGAACTGAATGGCGCCACGGTGGTGGTGCAGGGATTCGGTAACGTCGGCTCGGTCGCGGCCGATCTCCTCGCCAAGGACGGGGCGAAGATCATCGCCGTCTCCGACGTCGGAGGGGGCATCCAGGACCCGAAGGGCCTCGACATCCCGGCGCTGGTCCACCACGTCGCTCAGCACAAGACGGTGGTCGGCTTCCCCGGCGCGGCGCCGATCGATGGAAAGAAAATCCTCGAGGTCCCTTGCGACGTCCTCATCCCCGCGGCCCTCGAGAACCAGATCACGCACGCGAACGCGGCCCGCATCCACGCGCGCATCATCGCCGAGGGAGCGAACGGCCCGACCACGACGCAGGCGGACAAGATCCTCAACAAGAACGGGATCCTGGTCATTCCGGACATTCTCGCCAATAGCGGCGGCGTCACGGTCTCCTACTTCGAGTGGGTTCAGGACCGCCAGGGGCTGTTCTGGCGGGAGGAGGAAGTGAATACCCGCCTGGAGCAGATCATGGTGGATGCCTTCCACGACGTTGCCACGATGGCGGACGAGCACAAGGTCTCGTTCCGCGTGGCTGCGTTCATGCTCGCGATCAAGCGGGTCGTCGACGCCATTCAGCTCCGCGGGGTCTACGCGTAACCCGGACGACGCATCAGGAGACGAGGCCTTCCTCGAATTCCAGCGTGCCGCGGGAGGGATCCAGGGTGGCCTTCGCTCCCAGGGGGAACGGCATATTGCGGCCGCCGTGCCCGGCGGGAAGCCCTCGCAGGACGGGGATCGCTAGGGGCGAGAGATGATCGCGGAGGACGGCCGGGAGCGAGAGTTCGCGGTGCCCCTTCTGCGGGACGCAGTTCGTGAACCCTCCCAGGACCGCTCCCCTCACGCCCGCCAGGGCGCCCGAGAAGCGGAGCGACGCCAGTAGGCCGTCGACCCGATAGGGCGCCTCGTTGACCTCCTCGAGGAAGAGGACGCTTCCCCGGAGCGATGGGAGCAGTCCGGTGAGGGCCGCGTAGTGGAGGAGGACGAGGTTTCCGCCCATCACCCTTCCCCGGACGCTCCGCGCGGGCCCGGCGAACCTCCGGGGGGCGGGCAGGACGCGCCACCGCGGATCGGGTCGCGGCGTGGTGACCCATTCCAGCCAGCGCCGCAGCTCCCGGGCCGAGGAGCCGCCGAAACCCTGCGCGTTCGGACCGTGAAGGGTCCGCACCCCGGCGCGGAGCGAGAAGCCGGCGTGGAAGTAGGTCGCGTCGGAAAATCCAGCGTAGATCTTCGGGTCGCGTCGCATTGCCGCCCAGTCGATTTCCGAAGCGATCCGCATCGCCCCATATCCTCCACGCGCCATCAGGACGCAGCGGACGTCGCGGTTTCGAAGCGCGCGGTTCAGATCGTCCGCGCGGGCGTCGTCGCTTCCGGCCAAGTGTCCGCGCCGATCGAAGAGGTGGCGGCCGAACGTGATCGTGAAGCCCGCTTCCTCGAGGAGGCGTGCCCCCGCCAGAACCAGCGGGCGCTTCACCGGGCCGGAGGGAGCGACGAGCTCGATCCGGTCGCCCGGACGAAGTCGCGGGGGCGCGACGAGGGCGCGGCGAGCCGTCACCGTGGAATTCTCCCCGGAGGAAGGAACGGCGCCCCGCGATGTCGCGGCGTGCGGGCGAGGAACGAGACGAGACGCTCCTCCGCGTCGCGCGCCGCCGCGACCGACCGGCGGGCGCCGTTCACCATCATGGCGAAGACGATCTCTTCCCCTTCCGCCGTGCGCAAGTAGCCGGAGAGAGAGCTCACGTTCGTGAGCGTGCCGGTCTTCGCGCTCAGCTTGGCCCCGGGTGGGAGCGCGGCGAAGCGCCGTTCCAGGGTCCCCGGCTCCCCCGCCACCGCCAACCCTCGTCGAAGCGCGCCACGCAGGGAGTCCGCCGCGTCCGACGCCGTGAGCCACCGGACCAGGGCCCGCGGCGTGGCCAGGTTCTGCGGGGAGAGGCCGGAGCCGTCGACCAGGGAGAGATCGAGCGTGTCGATCCCCGCCTCCGCGGCGAGCCGGTAGATCTGCCCGATCCCCTCGCGGCGGCTCTTCGACCACCCCGCGGGGCCGACCAGACGCAGGATCCCTTCCGCCTCGATGTTCAGGCTTCGCGCGTTCACGGCCCCGATCGCCTCGGCGACCG
>JANOOP010000124.1:0-7463 GCA_031421415.1 Candidatus Eiseniibacteriota bacterium | reverse complement strand
GCGCCCGGTCCGCCGAGGATCTCGGGCAGACGCGCGAAGGCCGTGCGCTGCCGGGCCCGCGCGGCTTCGTTCTGGAGGAGCGGCGCCGCGGCGGCGGCGATCGCGGCGCCCGTGGCCCCCTCCTGCACGCACTCCGGAACGACGTCGTCGTCGAGCACGATGTTCACGAGGCCGATCCGCCGAAGCTTCACGAGCCGGCGAGCGATCGCGTAGTTGAGCGCGCCGGTCCGGTAGACGATTACGAGCGGGACGCCGAGCGCGGCCGTCTCGAGCGTGGCGGTCCCCGAGGCAACCAGCGCCAGGTCCGCGGCGCGAAGGAGCGGTTCGGATGCGCCGCGATGGACCTGGGGCGCGAGCGAGCGCCAGAGCGCCGCGACCTCGTGCTTCGCTCGCGTCGCTTCCACCGCACCCGCGTCGCTCACGACGACCCGGAGCGCGCCGCTCGATACCGCGACGAGGCGTGCCGCGGCGTCGAGCATCGGTCCGAGGTGTCGCGACACTTCGCCGCGGCGGCTTCCCGGAAGGAGCGCCAGGAGCCGCTCGCCCGGCGCGACTCCGAGGGCCTCGCGCGCCGCCGTGCTCGCCGCCGCGTCGGGCCGGAGCCCTCCGGCCGGATGGCCGATCCACGCGGCCGGCGCCGATTCCCGCTGGAGCAGCGCTTCCTCGAACCGGAAGAGGAGAAGCGTGAGATCGACATCCTCGCGCAGGCGCTTCACCCGACTGTAGCCCCACGCCCAGACTTGAGGACACACGTAGTAGACGACGCGCCGCCCCATGCGCCGCGCGTCGCGCGCGAGACCGAGATGGAGTCCGGGGGCGTCGATCGGTAGGAAGATGGCGTCGGGACTTCGCCGCAGCAGATCTCGGATTCCCTGGCGTGCCCGGAGGATCGCGCCGAGGTGGGTCACGATCTCCGCGAACCCCATGACGGCGACCGACTCCATGGGCGCCACGGCCCGAAGCCCCGCCTCGCGCAGCGCCGGCCCGCCGATTCCGGCCGCATCGACCTCCACGCCCTTCGCCCGCAAGGCGCCGAGAAGCGCCGCGCCGAGCCGGTCCCCCGAAGGGTCGCCGGCGGAGAGAATCAGTGGTGGGAGCTTCAGACCGGGAGGCTCGCCGGGTCGGGTTGGGCGCGAGAAACCATGCGCCCGATCGCCTCGGCGGCCCGGAGCGCCTCGAGGGCGGTGGCGCACTCCTCCCAGGAGCGTGCGGGATCGTTCCGCAGCGACAGGAAGTGCCCCAGTTCGCTCTCGAGCGGATCGGTCCCGTCCACGGGGACCGAGAGCGGGCGGATGCGCCGCATCCAGTCGTCGGGTGCTGCGCCCGGCACCGGCGGAGCGAGCGTGTAGGCCTCCACGGTTCGATTCATGCAGTCGATGGAGAGGTAAGAAGCGCGGTCGAAGAAGCGGATCTTCCGCACCTTCTCGCGGGAGATCCGGCTCGCCGTGATGTTCGCCACGCACCCCGACGCGAAGACGAGCCGCGCGTTCGCGATGTCCACCTTGTCGGTCAGGACCGGAACGCCGACGGCGTGCATCTCCACGATGCTCGAGCGGGTGGCGAGAAGCGCCAGGTCGAGGTCGTGGATCATGAGATCGAGCACCACGTCGACGTCGATCCCGCGCGGCACCGGCGGGGCGAGGCGATGGGCCTCGATGAAGCGCGGATTCGCCAGGTGCGGCAGTGCCGCCCGGACGGCGGGATTGAAGCGTTCGATCTGGCCGACCAGGAGCGCGCGTTCCGCCACCCGGGCCGCGGCCAGCATCGCCTCGGCTTCCTCGGGCGTGACGGCCATCGGCTTCTCGACCAGGACATGCCGCCCGGCTCTGAGCGCCACGAGCGCGAGTTCCGCGTGCGCCGGAGTCGGCGCGGCGATGGAAAGGACGTCGCAGCGGTCGAGGAGCGCGTCGTAGGAGTCGACGAGTTGCAGCCCCGGGATCGCGGCGCCAGCCCGCTCCCGCGCGGCGGGGTCGGGGTCGAACGCCACGACCGAGGAGACTCCGGGGACCCGGGACCAGACGCGCGCGTGGTGGGTACCGAGGTGGCCCACCCCCGCGACGCCGGCCCGCGCGCCGGTCACCGCACGATGCCCCGCTCCGAACTCCGGACGAACTCCACGAACTCGTGAATTTCCGAATAGGGCTTCAGCTCGGCCAGAATCCGATCGAGCGCCTGCGATACGTTGAGTTGCGAGCGATAGAGAATGCGGTAGGCCCGCTTCATCTCCAGCCGGACCTCGGCCGGGATTCCACGCCGCTCCATCCCGACGCTGTTGAGACCGCACGCCCGAAGCGGATTGCCCGCCGCCTTCACGAACGGAGGCACGTCCTGCGGCACGCGCGATCCGCCGCCGATGAAGGAGTGCGCCCCGATCGCGACGAACTGATGTATCGGGGTCAACCCCCCGATGATGGCGTAGTCGTCCACGCGGACGTGTCCCGCCAGAGTGACCGCGTTCGCGAGGATCACGTTGTTCCCCAGACGGCAGTTGTGAGCCACGTGCGTGTAGGCCATCAGGAGAACGCGGTCGCCCACGATCGTCGCCTCCCCTTCCTCGGTGGCGGCATGGATGGTGGTGTACTCGCGAATGGTCGTGTCGGAACCCACGACGACCTTGGTCGGGACACCGCGGAATTTGAGATCTTGCGGGATGTTTCCGATGACGGCGCCATGATGGATCTGGCAGCGCGGTCCGATCGTGGTCCACCCTTCGAGGATGGCATGAAGACCGACGCTCGTTCCCTCCCCGAGGGTCACGTGCGGGCCGACGTAGGAGAACGGGCCGATCTCGACGCCCGGGCCAAGCTCCGCCCCCCGCTCCACGATGGCGGTCGGGTGGACGCGCGGCCGGACGTCCCGCGAGTCGGGGAGCGGCAACACCGCGCCGATCGGCCGCGCCCACGTCCCCGTGTGGCGGTCGACCTCAGGGATTGCGGTCAACGATGCTGGATAGGAGCTCTGCTTCCGCGACGAGGTCTCCATCGACGTAGGCCTTTCCCTCCATCTTACAGATACGCTGCTTGAGGCGAATCAGGGTCAGCTCGAAGCGGAGTTGGTCTCCGGGTCGCACCGGCTTTCTGAACTTCGCGTTGTCGATGCCCATGAAGTAGACGAGCTTGTCCTTGGGACGGTCCACCCGATTCATGAGGAGCACGCCGCCGCACTGCGCCATCGCCTCCACGATGAGCACCGCCGGCATGATCGGGTGTCCCGGAAAGTGGCCGACGAAATACGGCTCGTTGATCGTGACGTTCTTGATTCCCACGACCCGTGTCTCGTCGAGGCTCAGGATCCGGTCGATCAGGAGAAGTGGATAGCGGTGAGGCAGAATCCGCATGATCGCCGTGATGTCGAGCGACACCGCCCCGCTTCCGTTCGCGCCGACCGGGAGCATCCCGGCGGCGGCCTCGCTGGCCGCCAGGCGCTGCACGAAGCGGACGTTGCTCGCGTGACCCGACTTGATCGAGAGGAAGTGGCCGCGCGCCGGCCGCCCCAGGAGCGAGAGGTCGCCGAGGAAGTCGAGGATCTTGTGCCGGACCATCTCGTCCTCGAAGCGCAGCCCGCCCTCGTTCATCACCCCGTCCGGCTTCACCACCACGGCGTTCTTGAGCGATCCTCCGCGGATCATTCCCTGGGCCCGGAGCGCCTCCACGTCTCGCTCCAGCACGAACGTGCGCGCCGGGGCGATTTCCTTCACGAATACCTCGGGCGTGATGTCGTAGGTCGCGTGCTGGGTGCCGTGATACGCATTCGGATACTCGATGGTGAAGGTGACCCGGAGCCCGTCGTGCGGAAAGGCCGCGAGCACCACTCCGTTCTCCTCGTGCCGTATCGGCTCGAGTACGTGAAAATAGCGCCGCGATGCTTGCTGCTCGACGATCCCCGCCTGCTGGAAGAGCGCGACATAGGCGCTGGCGCTCCCGTCGGGAGGCTCCGGCGGCTCGGCGGCGTTCAGGGCGATGACCAGGTTGTCGATCTCGAGGCCGGCCACGGCGGCCAGGACGTGCTCGACCGTGTGGACTTCAGCCTCGCCACACCTCAGCACCGTGCGGCGCAGCTGGTCGTTGTCGGCGCGCGCGGAGGCCGGCGCCACCGGGATCTCGGGGTTTCCCGGAAGGTCGAGACGCACAAAGCAGAGGCCCGTGCCCGGAGGCGCGGGACGGAACTCGATGTGGCACGGAACGCCGGTATGGAGCCCGATGCCGTCGTAGGAGACGACGCGGCCCAGCGTCCGCTGGTGGGGGTGGCTCAACAGGGATTGCCTCCGCCGTTCCCGCCTTCCAGCTCTTCCACGCGGCGCTTGAGCGCCCGGACCGTCTGAATCAGGTCGGGAAGATTTCGAAGGCAGGCCTCGATCCGCTTCGCCTGGACCACCGGGAGGGCCGGATATCCGAAGACCCGCTGCCCCGGCTTGATCGACTTCGAGACGCCGGATTTCGCTCCGATCTGGGCGCCGCTGCCGATCTCGATGTGTCCGATGATGCCGGCCTGGCCCGCAATGACGACATGGTCCCCCAACTCCGTGCTCCCGGAGATGCCGACCTGGGCGATGATGATGCAGTGGGGGCCGATCTTGACGTTGTGGCCGATCTGGACGAGGTTATCGATCTTGCTCCCCTCCCCGATCCGGGTCGTCCCCGTCGTGGCGCGGTCGATGGTGACGTTGGCGCCGATCTCCACATCGTTCTCGACCACCACCGTGCCGACCTGCGGCAGCTTCCGGTAGAGGTCTCCGTCGCGGACGAATCCGAAGCCGTCGCTGCCGATCACCGTTCCCGAGTGAACGATCACCCGGTCGCCCAGGGCGCACCCCTCACGGAGCGTGACGTTGGGGTAGAGCCGAGTCTGCGACCCGACCGACGCGTCGGCACCGATGTAGCAGCCGGCGTCGATGCGCGCTCCCGCTCCGACGCGGGCGCCCGATTCCAGGACGACGTGGGGGCCGATCGAGGCGCTCGGATCGATGTCGACGGCGGGGGCGACGACGGCCGTCTCGTGAATGCCCGGCTCGGGCCGAGGGGCCTCGCCCTGAAAGAAGCAGACCGCCTTCAGGAAGGCGAGATAGGGGTTCGAATTGCGGACGAGGGGCTTGTCGGTCGCGAGGTGGTTCTCGGCGACGATGATGGCCGAGGCGCGCGTCTCGCCGAGGTAGCTTTCGTAGCGGGGATTCGCGAGGAAGGTCAATTCCCCTTCGCGCGCCTCCCGGATGCCGGCGACGCCCGTGATCTCGATGGAACCGTCGCCGATCACCTCGCCATCGATGGCCTTGGCAACGGTCTCCAGGGTGACGCGCATCCATTGCTCCCTTCGCGCCTCGCGGGGCGCGAATCGCGGCGGTGGTTCGACTACGGGCCGCCGGTCGTGTTTCCGCTTCCCGCCGGCGGAATCTTTCCCGAGTCTTCGTCCCTAAGCCGCGACAGGACCCGGTCCGTCAGGTCGAGCGTCTTGTCGCCGTAGACGATGTTCCCGTCCGCGGCGTCGAGGATGAGCTGGTATCCCTCGCTGTTCCCGATCTCGACCACGATCTTGTGGACTCGTTCGATGATCGGCCGGAGATACTCCTCGTTCAGCTTGGAGATCGCCCCGCCGGGACCCCAGTTTTTCTGAATGAACGTCTCGTAATCGCTGACCTTCTGCTGCAGCGCCTGCGTCTCCTGGTCCCGCTTCGCCTCACTCAGCATCGGGCTCTGCTGGTCCAGCCGCTGCTGCTGCTTGTCGATCCCGCTCTTCTGGTCCTGGGCGGTCCGCGAAAGTTCCAGCACCTCCCGATTGAACGCTTGCTGCGCTTCCCGCGTCTTCTCGTACTCCGCGAAAATCCGGTCGGAATCGATGAAGGAAAGCTTCACCTGCGCTAGCGCACTCCCGGCCGCTCCGAAAAACAGAACGAGGAAGAGCGCGCACCAGATTACCCCACCCCGCAAGCGGTGTCGAGCCATCTTCTAACCCCTTACCTCAGAATGTGTTACCAAGTTGGAAGTGGGTCTCCCAGGAGCCCCCCTCCTCACGGTCGAACCCATACCCCACGTCGAATCCGACCCGCCCCAGAGCGGGTATCTCCATGCGCACCCCAAACCCCGCGCCCTTCCGTAGGTCGCCCAGGTCGAGGTCGCGGGTGGAATTCCAGGAATTTCCGGCATCGAAGAAGAGGAGCCCGCGCAGCGGATCGGCAATCGGGAATTGAAGTTCCGTGGTCAGGATGAGCATCGTCCGGCCGCCCGGATAGCGCTCCACGACGGCGCCCGTCAACTCGGACTTCGTGATGTTCGGCCGGGGAACGACGTAGTAGTCCGGGTAGCCGCGCAGGTAGTCGGACGTCGTGCCGCCGAGCCGGAACCGCTCGTAGTCCGGAACCGACCCCCCGGCCAAGAAGCCGACCTTCCCCCGGAGCATCAGGGTGAAGGGCTTCCGGAGCCTGGTGTAGTTTCGAAGTTCGAAACTCTCCTTCAGGAACTCTTCCACGCCGCCCAGGAGCCCTCCCGCCAGGGTGTTGACCCAGGTCAGTTTCGATCCCCGGCCCGGATTGAACGGATTGTCGGTGCTGTTCCGGGTGACCGTGAAGTTGATGCTGCTGACCCGGCGCGGCCACTTGGTGTCGCGGAGCCGTTCCAGATTGAGCGGCTCGCCGGCCCGCGGCGCATCGAAGTTGTCCAGCGTGACATCCCGCAGATCGTACCCGATGACGCCCCGGCTGTAATCGGGCCACGGGAGCGGCCGCCCCAGTCGGAACCCTCCTCCCACGTCCTTCCGGTTGTAGAAGTCGAGATTCCGTTGCGTATTGAAGAGATCGAGTCCCACGGTGAGCGGCGTGTCCCGGAACCACGGTTCCGTGAAGGAGATCTGGATGTCGCGTCGCCGCCCGCCCCGCTCCAGGCGGATCGAGATGCTCTGGCCGTTCCCGAAGAGATTATTGTGTCCGAGCTCTAGGAACCCGGTCAGGCCGGTCTGGCTGGAGTAGCCGGCGCCCGCGCTCGCGGTCCCCGTCTGCTTCTCCTGCACCTTCAGCGTCAGGTTGACATCGGCACTGTCCCCCGTGGGCTCGTAGTCCACCTGGACGTCCTGGAAGAAGCCGAGACCGAAGATGTCGCGCTGCGTCCGCATGAGCGAGGATCGCCGGAAGATGTCTCCCGGATGCACCTTTGCCTCGCGCCGGATGACGTTCTCCTTCGTTCGCGTATTTCCGACGATCCGGAGATCGGCCACGCTGGAGCGCTGCCCTTCCTGGACCGCGAAGGCGATATCGACGATCGTGTCCCGGTCGCTGAAGCGCGGATCGATGGAGAGAAAGAGGTAACCGGTCTCCTGGTAGAGCTCGTAGGCCGCCTGCAACGTCTTCTGGACCTTCGACTCGTCGTAGGGGAACCCCGGGCGGCAGGTGGTCACGAACTCCAGGGCCACCGAGGGGACGGCTGTGTTCCCCGACCACGACATCGCCCCGAAGCGGTAACGGGGGCCTTCCCGGACGT
>JANOOP010000123.1:0-2440 GCA_031421415.1 Candidatus Eiseniibacteriota bacterium | reverse complement strand
GCCACTACGATCGTCCCGCGTCCCTCGATGGCCTCGCGCGCGTTGACGAGGAGCGCCTCGAGAATCTGGTCGACCTGGAGGGGATCCATTCGGACGGGCCATACGCCTTCTCCGGCCCGGAACACCAGCTCGTCGCCTTCCGCGTGGGAGCCGGCGAATGCCGCGCGCTCCTGGGCGAGCATGGAGCTGAGATCGACGGGGCGCGGCGTGGCGGGCAGCTTCTGCGCGAAGGCGAGGAGCTGCCGGACCGACCCGGCGGCCCGGCGCGCGGCCTTGTCGATCTCCCGGAGGCCGGAGTGGGCCGGGTTGTCCGGGTCGACCTGCTCCAGGGCGAGCGCCGCGTAGCCCTGGATGGTGCGCCCGGCATGGGCGCGGAACAGGAGGTGGAAGTCCTCTTGGGACCCTGACGGAGGGAACCCAACACCGAGGAGGCAGGGGCGCTTTCCAACGAGAGGAGGGGGCGTCCGATGGAAGCCTAAGGTGAAACCCGGCACCGAACGTAAAGCGAAGCGTCTATGAGGCTTATGGCCCGTGGGTGAGCTGACCATCAGCATGCGAAGCCCAATATCCGTTGGCGGGAATGAGTAGAGACGACGGTGATCGGGGGAAGTTCCGTGTTCTTACCCGGGGAGACCTCTCGGCCTCCGCGAGCCGGAAACGGGGAGCGGTAGTTGTCGAGGACGAAAGGACGAGATGACGAAGGGACGAGAGGGGTCGGATGGTTCCGTAGTACCGGAAAGCCGTCGAAAGGCGGCCTTAACCGTGGGGGGAACCCCATGGGGAGGGAAGGGGACCACGGCCAGCGAAGAGGCGAGGCAGCTTGAACTGACCCTCGAGACAGCCGACAGCCCGAAAGGGGACGACGGCGGGAGGGACCGGGGCCGACCCCGGCCTCAACCGTTCGCGGTGCCGAAGTCGAGGGGCACGAAGGGAGGGGCCTTGCTCGCGATGACGATCGAGGAGGTGGCGCGAGAAGAGAACCTGATGGAAGCGTTTCGGAAGGTAGCGTCGAACGACGGCGCGCCCGGACCGGACCGGCAGACGATCGAAGAGGTGCAGGAGCGCCTGGACGAGGTCGTGCCGGCCCTGAGCCGTGAGCTGGTTGGGGGGACCTACCGACCCGGAGACATCCGGCGAGTGTGGATTCCGAAGACCGGTGGCGGAGAGCGGGGCCTTGGAATTCCGAACGTGATCGATAGGACCGTACAGCAGGCTGTAGCGCAAGTGCTCAGCCCGCACTACGAGCCGACGTTTCACGCGAGTAGCCATGGCTTCCGGCCGGGAAGGAGCTGTCACACGGCGATCGCCGAGGCGAAGAGGTACCTGGAGGAAGGCTACGACGTGGTGGTGGATCTCGATCTGGACAAGTTCTTCGATCGAGTCAATCACCAGCGGTTGCTAGCCCGGCTGGGAAAGCTGGTGAAAGATCACCGGCTGATCGAGCTGATCCGACGGATGCTGAAAGCGCGGGTGGTGATGCCGGACGGAGTGGTGGTGGCGACGGAGGAGGGGACACCGCAAGGTGGGCCGCTTTCGCCGCTGCTGTCGAACATCGTGCTCGACGAGCTCGACTGGGAGCTCGCGAGGCGAGGGCACCGCTTCGTGCGCTATGCCGACGACGAGAACATCTATGTTCGAAGCCGTCGAGCTGGCGAGAGGGTGATGGCGAACGTCAGGGACTTCATCGAGCGGAAGCTGCGGTTGAAGGTGAACCTGGCCAAGAGCGCCGTGGCGAAGCCAGAGGAGCGGCACTTTCTGGGGTTCCGGCTCAGGCGCAATCCTGAGGACGGGACCGTGGATGTGGACTTGTCGAAGCGTTCCAAGGAACGAGTCGACGAGGTGATTCGGGAGAAGACGCCTCGGAGCCGCGGGGAGTCGCTGAAGACGATCCTGCGAGATCTGAATGTCTCTCTTCAAGGGTGGATCGGGTTCTTCTGGATCGTGACCGGAAAGACAGCGGAACGAACGTTACAAAACCTGGACGCCCACATCAGGCGCCGACTCCGGGCGCTGCTGTTGAAGCAGTGGCGGAGGAAGCGCTCGATCGTGCGCCGACTCATCAAGCTCGGCTGCCCTCCGAAGAAGGCCTGGAAGACGGTCTACGACGGGCGGCGGCGCCTCTGGGACCTGAGCCGCAGCGCGGCGGTGCAGAAGGCCTTGCGCAACGCGTACTTCACGGAGCGCGGGCTCTTCTCGCTGGAAGCGTGGTGGCGGGACCGGTGGGTACGAGCCAACGCCCCGGTTCAGCTCGAGCTCGGGCTGGAGCTGGGATAGCTGCGGGAGCGAAAGCTCTGGCGCCGGAATACGGGAATCACCCGGACCCCGGCGTCCCGAAGAGCCGGATGTGAGATCCACAAGTCCGGTTCCGTGGGAGCTGGGGGAGGGCAACCTCCCCTGGCTACCCGACTCAGCCGGCGCGGCCCAAAGCAGTTTTGGGCCG
>JANOOP010000122.1:0-3790 GCA_031421415.1 Candidatus Eiseniibacteriota bacterium | reverse complement strand
GGGGGGGGGGGGGGGGGGGGGGGGGGGGGGGGGGGCCGGGGCCCACCCCGCCCGGGGCCCCCCGCTTCTCGCTCTGGGGCATCGACTTCTGGACGCGCCCCGTGCGAAGGCACCGGGTGCAGACGCGAAGCCGCTTTGGACGCCCCTCGACAACGGCCTTCACGGACTGGAGATTGACGCTCCAGGTCCGCTTCGTCACGTTGTGGGCGTGGCTCACGTTCTGGCCGTGCTGGACGCCCTTTTTGCAGATGTCACAAGTCTGAGCCATGCATTCCTCCGGTAAAGACGTCGAGCGGAGGACACTACCTGAATCCGGGGATTCGGACAAGGGGCTTCTCGGCTTTGACTTGAGGCCCCCGCCTCCCTAGCATCGAGCCGATGCCCGCCCTCCACGACCCCATTCGCTACCTGAAAGGCGTCGGTCCCGAGATGGCCCGCCGCCTCGAGCGGCTGGGAATCGTCACGGTCCGGGACCTCCTCTATCACCTCCCCTCGGGCTATCGCGACCGGCGCGTCGTCACGCCGATCGCCCGAGTCCAGCCGGGCGTGGAGGCCACCGTGGAGGCCGTCGTCTCGAGCCTGGAGCCGCGCCGGCGTCGCGGTGGGCGCGCCGACATCGTCGCCTCGCTGCGCGACGCCACGGGCTTCCTACGGGCCGTCTGGTTCAATCAGTCGTACGTGGCCGACAAGCTCCGCGTGGGGGAGCGCTACCTCTTCTCCGGGACGGTCCAGGTCTTCCGCGGGCCCGAACTCCACAACCCCGAATTCGAGCCGGCCGAGGGAGGCGACAAGCTCCACGTGGCGCGCCTCGCCCCCCGCTATCCCCTGACCGAGGGAGTGGGCGAGCGGTGGATCCGCACCCGGATCCGCGATGCGCTCGACGGACTTCCGGAGGTGCCCGACGTGGTCGCCGAGCGATGGCGGCGCGACCTTCACGTGCCGTCGCTCGACCGCGCACTCCGCTCCATCCACTTCCCCGAGACGCCCGAGGAGCCGGAGCCGGCGCGCCGCCGCCTCGCGCTCGAGGAACTGCTACGGCTCCAGATCGCGCTCCAGTACGCGCGCCGCCGGCATCGCGACCGGCTGAAGGCGCCATCGCTGGCTCCCGGCGCGGCGGCCATGCGTGCGTTCGTCCTCTCGCTGCCGTTTCGCCTGACCGGGGCGCAGATCCGCGCGCTCACCGCGATCGCCGGCGATCTCGACGCGACGAAGCCGATGCGGCGCCTCCTTCTCGGAGACGTCGGATCGGGAAAGACGGTGGTCGCGCTCGCGGCAGCCGTGCGCGCCTCCGCCGCGGGGCGGCAGACCGCGTTCCTCGCTCCGACATCGATTCTCGCGGAGCAGCACGCGGCCACGGTGTCGCGGTTGCTCGCGGCCCAGGGCGTGACCTATGCCCTCCTCACCGCCGCCACGCCGGAGAAGGAGCGGACGCGGCTTCTGGCGTCGGTCGCCTCGGGGGAGACCGCACTCCTTCTCGGCACGCACGCGCTGTTGGAGCGCGATCTGGAGTTCGGCGCGCTCGGGCTCGTGATCGTCGACGAGCAGCACCGGTTCGGCGTCCGGCAGCGCGTGGCGCTCGCGCAGCGCGGCGCCGAGGGGAACGGGCCGCATCTCCTCGTCCTGACCGCGACGCCGATTCCTCGAAGCCTCGCCATGACGCTCTACGGCGATCTCGATCTCTCGCCGCTCGACGAGAAGCCGCCCGGGCGGACACCGGTCGAGACGACGATGGCGAGCGGCGTGGCGCGCGACGTCCTGCCGCGACTCCTTCGCGGCGAGCTCGATCAGGGAGGAAGTGCGTTCGTCGTCTATCCGGTCGTCGAAGCGAGCGAGAAGAGCGATCTGAAGGCGGCGACCGAGATGGCGGCCTCGCTCGCCGGGCACGCCGATCTTCAGGACGCGGGCGTGACGCTGGTTCACGGGAGGTTGAAGCCCGAGGAACGGCGCGCCGCCATCGCGCGCTTCCGCTCGGGGGAATCGCGCGTGCTGGTCGCGACGACGGTGGTCGAGGTGGGGCTCGATATTCCCGACGCCACGCTGGTGGTGATCGAGCATCCGGAACGCTTCGGGCTGGCGCAACTCCATCAGCTTCGGGGGCGCGTCGGGCGCGGCGACCGCCCCGGGCGCTGCGTGCTCCTCGTGAGCGGCGGCATGGGAGAGGGGGCCCGCCGGCGCCTCGACGTCTTCCTCCGGGTGACAGACGGCTTCGAGCTGGCGGAGGAGGATCTCCGCCTGCGCGGCCCGGGAGAAATCTTGGGCACGTCGCAGCACGGATTCCCCGAACTGCGCGCCGCGAATCCCTTGCAAGATAGCGACTTGGTCGAGGCGGCCCGGACCATCGGGGCGGAACTCCTGGCGGAGCGGGCCGAGTCGGAAGGGAGCGAGGGGCTCCGCGCCTGGATCGAGGCCCATTTCGCCGGGGCGGAGCGCTACCTCGGGAGCGGGTAAGGGGAGCCCCCCGCGCGGCTCTGCCGCGGCCGAAAGATAAAGAAGGGTGGGAAGTTGCCGATGCATGCTCCACACAGTAGGAGTCCGACCCGACACGAGGTGCCAGGCCCGATGAAGCTCGACTGCGCGACCTGCGGCGCGCGCTATTCGATCGACGAGAACATCATTCCCCCGCAAGGGGCGAAGATCCGCTGCCGCAAGTGCGGCGGCGTGATCGCGGTGCCGCCGCGCGTGGAACCAGCGCCAGTCTCGACGACGCTCGTGCCGCCGTCGCCGCAGCAGCAGCACCAGCCGCCGCAGCAGCCGGTCGTGCCTCCCGCGACGCCGCAGCCATCCACCACCGTGAGCGGATTCAGTTTCTTCTCGTCCAACGCGGAGTCGGCCGCTTCGCCGTCGCCCACGCCGCTCGCACCGGCCCCGGCTCCAGCCACGCCGCCGGCCCGCGCCGCCGCCATCGCCTCCACTCTGCCCGCCGTGGCGACCCCGGTCCCGGAGGGGCTCGCTCCGGAAGAGCGGACCCGGCACGAGAAGGCGCGCCGTCTCGCCAGGGTCCTCGCGTCCGACATCGCGATCTACAACCGAGAGAAGAAAGAGCGCGGGCTCAGCGACGGGAACCTGGTTGCGGTCCTCGGCTACGAGATCAAGAAGTCGTGGGAGATTTACAAGGAGCGGGTCGGCGCCGATTTCGCCAACGCCACGCCCTACTTCCGCGACGCGCTGAACGACCTCCTCGCCGAGGGAAAGAAGATCTTCTAGGTCTCGCCCCTCGCGCCGTCCCCGTCGCGGGAGGCGCCGCCCGCCGCGCCGCTCTCCGTCCACCGCGCCCTGAATCCGGCGAGCCCCGTGACGCCGAGGAGCGCGCCCGCCACGAGCACCGCCGTGCGCGGAGGGAGCCCGCGCGCCACGACCCAGCCGGCGCCGCCCGCCGTCGCGAGGACAGCCAGACGCGCGGCCATGTCGCGGAGCGCGAAGACGCGTCCACGCGCCTCCACCGCGATCGCCTCCTGGAGTGCCGTCTCGGCGGTGACCAGGAGGATTGAGACGAAGACGCCCGCGAGGAAGGCGACCGCCATCGCGGCGCCGCCGTTGGGAACGAGTGCGAACGCGGAGATCGAGGCGCCGGTCCCGAGGAGGCCCACGGAGAGCCGCTTCCCGGGGGAGGCGACCGCGCCGCGCGCGGCAATGCCGAGCGTTCCCAGGATCATCCCCACCGCCGCCGACGCGATCAGGACGCCGACGCCGCTCGCCACGCGGCCCCCTTCGCCGACCAGGATCGGCACGGCCACGTGGAGCACGCCACCCGCCATCCAGAGGACCATCACCGTGAGCGTCACCATCCAGG
>JANOOP010000121.1:0-9171 GCA_031421415.1 Candidatus Eiseniibacteriota bacterium | reverse complement strand
GGGAGTGTGGCGGGCGCTATCCGCGGCGCAGCTTGCCGCGATCGACCTTGCCGAGGTGGGTCCGGGGAAGCGAGTCGACGAAGGTGATCTCGCGGGGATGCTTGTAGGGTGCCAGCCGCTCCCGCACGAACTGCTTCAGTTCCTCCTCCAGGCCCTCGCGCCGCTCGCGGGCGACGACGTGCGCGACCGGCTTCATCAGACCGTTCGCGTCGGCAAGGCCGACGACGGCCGCTTCCGCCACCGCCGGGTGTAGGAGAAGGCATCCTTCCACCTCCTGCGGCGCCAGCCACTTTCCGCCCACCTTCAGCATCTCGTCTCCGCGCCCGTGGTAGGTCACATAGCCGTCGGCGTCGATCGCGATCAGGTCGCCCGAGACGTACCACTCGCCGCGAAACGCCTGCTCGGTCTTCTCCTGTTCCTGCCAGTAGGCGATGGCCCGCGCGCCGCCGCGCACCCAGAGCCAGCCGACCTCGCCACGCGGCAATTCCTGCCCCTCCTCGCCGCACGCCTTGATCTCGAAGCCGGGGACCACCGTGCCGAGCGTGCCGGGCTTCGCGGAGCCCGGCCGGTTCGAGATGAAGATGTGCCACATCTCCGCGGTGCCGAGTCCGTCGAGTAGCTCCACCCCGAACGCCGCCTTCCAGCGATCGTAGAGTTCGACCGGGAGCGCTTCGCCCGCGGAGGTGGCGAGCCGGAGCGTGGCGAGATCGCCCCCGCGCGCCCGCGGATGCATGACCATCTTCTGAATCATCGTCGGCACGTTGACGAGTACGGTCGCGCGGTGGCGGCGGATCTTCTCGAAGAGGATCTCCGCCGTGACCGGCTCGGGGAAGAGGACCGAGGCTCCGCCCGCCGCGAAGGTGAAGAAGAGGTTCGAGCCGGTGGCGTATCCGAAGTAGAGCTTCGGGACCGAGATCGTGATCTCGCGGTCGGTGTAGCCGAGGACTCCGAGCCCGTACTTCTCGGTCGTGAAGGCGAAGGAGCGGTGCGTCTGGATGACCGCCTTCGGCCGCCCTGTCGTGCCGCCGGAGAAGAGCCAGATGGCGGGGTCGTCGGGATGCGAAGGGAACGTCTCGAGCTCGACGGAAGTCGCGGCCAGGCGCCGCGTGAAATCGGACGAGCCGACTTCGATCACGCCTCGCGTGACACGTGAGCCGCGCGCCGCCTCGTGAAACGGCGCCGCGCTCTCCGCGTCGGTCACGACGAGCCGCGCGCGCGTGTAGTCGAGCAGCGCCGCGATGTCGGCGGCCGGCAGGCCGGGATTCACCATCACCACGACCGCCCCGATCTTGAGCGTCCCGAAGAGCGCGCCGACGAAGTCGGGCCCATCGGGGAGGGCGATCATGATCCGGTCCTCGGGATCGGCTCCGGCGGCCGCCAGGATGTTCCCGTAGCGGTTGGCCAGGTCGTGAATTTCGGCGTAGGACCAGATTCGGGAGTCGGTGAGGAGGGCGGGGCGATCCCCGCGCCCCTCCCGGAGGCGGGCGTCGAGGAAGAGGCTGGCGATGTTTCCGATGTTCCGGCGTTCCGGCGGCTCGATGGTCATGGTACGTTTCCCGTTCGCCGCCCACTATGGACGCCTGCCGGGCGGCGGGCAACCCCGGACTGACCGGACCGCCTGGACCAAGGCACGGGAGTCTCCCTAGATGCTGTTGCGGGAGTGGGGCACATTGACGTGGGAAGAGGCACGGAGCCTCGATCCCGCGCGTGTCGTCGCCATTCTGCCGGTCGGTGCGGTGGAGGCGCACGGGCCCCACCTGCCGCTCTCGACCGACGTGATCATCGCCGAGGCAATGGCGCGCGCCGGGGGCGATCGTCTGGCAGCGCGCGGCTATCTTCCGCTCCTTCTCCCCTCGCTCGCCTACACGGCCGCGCCGTTCGCGGCGGCGTTTCCGGGGACGCTCTCGATGACGCCGGCGACCGCGACGGCGCTTCTGCTCGACCTCGCGCGGGCGCTGACCGCCCGCAGCGTGGCGGTGCTCGTGATCGCCAACGCACACCTCGATCCGGCGCATCTCGGTTCCATCGCCGCGGCCGTCGCCTCGGCGCGGGAGGAGCGCTGCCTTCCGGTCGTCGCTCCCGATCTCACGCGGAAGCCATGGGCGTCGCGATTGGGAGAGGAATTTCGAAGCGGCGCCTGCCACGCCGGCCGCTACGAGGGCTCGATCGTGATGGCCGCGCGCGCCGACCTGGTTCGCGACGAAATCCGCCGCGCGCTCCCGCCGAACCCCGCCTCGCTCTCCACCGCGATTCGCGGCGGATCGCACACGTTCGAAGAAGCCGGCGGCCCGCGCGCGTACTTCGGCTGGCCCGCGCAGGCGACCGCCGCCGAAGGCGTGGCGACGATCGCGACGCTCGGGGATATTCTCGCCGAGGCGGTTGCCGGCGCGCTGGCGAAGCCGGGGGACGCGTGAGCGTGGATCCGTTGGCGGGGCGCGGCGCGGTCGTCACCGGAGGAGGGCGCGGCATCGGCGCGGCCATCGCGCGAGCGCTGGCCGAGGCCGGAGCCTCCGTCGTGGTCTCCGCCCGCGGCGCCGCCGAGATCGAAGCCGTCGCGGTATCGCTCCGCGCCTTCGGCGCACGGGCGTGGGCGGTCGTTTGCGACGTCACCGACGAGGCGAGCGTGCGGCGTCTGGGCGAGGAAGCGCGGCGCCACCTGGGCGCCGTGGAGATCCTGGTCAACAACGCCGGGGACGCGGCCTCGGCTCCGCTGGCGAAGATCACGCTGGGCGAATGGAACCGGATGCTCGCCGTGAACGCGACGGGGACCTTTCTCTGCACGCGTGAATTCGGACCGGAGATGGGGGCGCGGGGCCATGGGCGGATCGTGAACATCGCTTCCACCGCGGGGCTTCACGGAGGGAAGTACATCGCGCACTATGCCGCCGCGAAACACGCGGTGGTCGGCTTCACTCGCTCGGTGGCGCTGGAACTGGCGGAGCGGGGCGTGACCGTGAACGCGGTCTGTCCCGGCTATGCCAACACGTCGCTCACCGATCGCACGGTTGAGAACGTCTCGACCCGCACTGGACTTGACCGCTCCGCCGCGGTCGCCGCGATTCTCGCCACGAGCGGGCAGGCCCGCCTGGTGACGCCCGAGGAGGTGGCGGCGGAGGTGCACCGTCTTTGCCTCGACGAGGCGGCCGCGACGACGGGACAGGCGATCGTGCTGGATGGAGGAACGACGTCCCGATGACCTTCGACATCGTCAATCCGCAGGCCCTCGGAGTTCCGAAGGGGTGGAACAACGGCCTGCTCGCCCCTCGCGACGGCCGGATCCTCTTCGTCGCCGGACAGGCCGGCTGGGAAGAGGAATCCACGGGGACGCCTCCCGATTTCGCAGGGCAGTTCGCGCACGCGCTCGACCGGGTCCTCGCGATCGTCGCGGCGGCCGGCGGTGCGCCGGCCGATCTGGCGAGACTGACGATCTACGTCGTCGATCTTGCCGCCTACCGCGAGAGCCGGAAGGCCATCGGCGCCGTTTGGCGCGAGCGGCTGGGGAAGCACTATCCCGCCGTGTCGCTCCTCGAGGTGAAGGGTCTGGTCGACCGGGGCGCCGTCGTGGAGATGGAAGCGACGGCCGTCATCGGAGGGGGCCGCTAGATGCCGATCCACCCGAAATCGTTCCTCTACGCGCACGACGCCGCCACCGGCGTCGCCACGATCACGCTGAATCGTCCCGACCGCCTGAATGCGCTCACCTTCGAGGTTTACGGAGAGCTGCGCGACGCGTTCCGCGACCTCGACACCGAGCCGGGCGTGCGCGCCATCGTGCTGACCGGAGCGGGGAAGGGGTTCTGCTCCGGCGGCGACGTGGAGGACATCATCGGCGCCCTCTTCGCGCGCGACGCGGCGGGGCTCCGCGAATTCACGCGGATGACCTGCGACGTGATCGCGAACATCCGCCGCTGCCGGCGGCCGGTGATCGCGGCGCTGAACGGAACCGTGGCGGGCGCCGGAGCGGTGATCGCGACGGCGTGCGACTTCCGCGTGGCGGCCGAGACGGCGAAGATCGCCTACCTCTTCGTGCGGGTCGGGCTCTCAGGCGCCGACATGGGCGCGTCGTGGCTCCTGCCGCGCATCGTGGGGCTGGGCCGCGCGACCGAGTTGCTCATGACCGGCGATTTCATCGACGCGAAGCGCGCGCTGGAGATCGGCCTCTACAACCGTGTTGTGCCGGGCGATCGACTGCTGGCCGAAGCGACGTCGCTGGCGGCACGCCTCGCCCGAGGCCCGGCCCCCGCGATCGCGGTGACGAAGCAGGCGCTTGATCTCGAGTTCACCATGACGCTCGACCAGGCGCTCGGTTACGAAGCGGACGCGCAAGCGGACCTGATGCTTCACCCCAACTTTCGGGAGGCGTACGAGGCCTTCCGGGAGAAGCGCGACGCGAGGTTTACCGAGTGAGCGGGTCCAGGGGAATGTCGCCGACTCCCGACGTCCGGCCCGTCCGCGCCTTCCTGGAGCTGCAGCACCTGGCGCTCGCGGGACCGTTTGGGGCGTTTGCCGCTACCAATCTGACGCCCCGGCCGGAACCGGCGAACGACGCCGCGGCGCGCGTGGAGGCGCGGGCGATCCTGGCGCGCCTGGGCGAGGCAGGCTGGTTCGAGGCGATCCGGCGTCAAGATTGGCGCGGATGCTGCCTGGCGCGCGAGGCGCTGGGTGCCTCGTCTCCACTAGCCGACGCGGTCTTCGCGCTCCAGGCGCTCGGGACGCTTCCCATTCTTCTGGCGGGCGACGCGATGCTTCGCGACACCTACGCCGAGCCGGCGCTGGCCGGCCGCGCGATGTCGGCATTCGCCATGACCGAGCCGGGCGCCGGCTCCGACGTGGCGGCGATCGCCACGACCGCGCGCCGCGACGGCGACCAGTACGTCCTGAACGGCGGGAAGACGTTCATCTCCAACGCCGGCATCGCCGACTTCTACACCGTGTTCGCCACCACCGACGCCGCCGCTCGCGGGAAAGGGATTTCCTGCTTCGTCGTCCCCGCCGACGTGCCGGGGCTTCGCTTCGTGAAGGCGCAAGTTCTCTCGTCGCCGCACCCGCTGGGAGAGATCGCCTTCGAGGAGTGCCGCGTCCCCGCGGCGAACCGGCTGGGCGAGGAAGGTCGCGGCTTCGGCCTCGGCTTGAAGACGCTCGACCGGCTCCGCGCCACCGTCGGCGCCGCCCCCGGCGGCATGGCGGCGCGGGCGCTGGACGAGGCGCTACGCCACGCCAAGGAGCGCCATCAGTTCGGAAAGCCGCTCGCCGACTTTCAACTGATCCAGGAGAAACTGGCGCGGATGGCGACCGAACTGACGGCGGCCCGGCTTCTCGTCTATCGCGCGGCATGGACCGCCGACCAGGGCGCGGAGCGGGTGACGCTGGAGGCGGCCATGGCCAAGTCGTACGCCACCGAGGCCGCGCAGCGGGTCATCGACGACGCGGTGCAGATTCTTGGAGGCGCGGGCGTTCTGGCGTCGCACCCGGTGGACCGCCTCTACCGTTCCATCCGCGCGCTTCGGATCTACGAGGGGACGACCGAGATCCAGCACCTCGTCATCGCCGGGGCGCTCTTGCAGGACGAGGAGACGGCGTGAAGGCCGTCTCGATCGGGGGAGGACCGGCGGGGCTCTTCTTCGCGCTCCTGCTGAAGAAGCAGGATCCGCGGCACGAGGTCACGGTCTACGAGCGGAACCGGCTCGACGACACGTTCGGATTCGGCGTCGTCTTCTCCGACGCGACCGAGGCGGCGCTGGAGCATGCCGACCCCGAGGTGATCGCCACCATGGCGGCGCACTGCCACCGCTGGGACGACATCGAGATCCACTTCAAAGGGAGCGTGCTGACCTCGACCGGGCACGGATTCTCGGGACTCTCGCGGAAGGCACTGCTCTCCATCCTGGCCGAGCGATGCCGCGAGGTAGGTGTCGAGCTCTGCTTCAGCCGCGAGCTGGCCGACCCCGAGACATTGAAGGACGCCGACATCATCCTTGCCGCCGACGGCGTGAGCTCCGCGATCCGCGAACGCTACGAAGCGCACTTCCGGCCGCAAATAGACATCCGGCCGAACAAGTTCGTCTGGCTCGGGACCACGAAGCCGTTCCCCGCCTTCACGTTCTATTTCAAGGTCGACACTCACGGGCTCTGGCGCGTCCACGCCTACCAGTACGAGCCGGGGATGTCGACCTTCATCGTGGAGGCGCGCGAGGAAACCTGGCGCGCGGCCGGGATGGATCGTGCGACCGAGGCGGTGACGATCGCCTTCTGCGAGCGGCTCTTCGCGGAGGAACTGACGGGGTATCCGCTGCTCTCGAACCGCTCGATCTGGCGAAACTTTCCGACGATCCGGAACGAGCGCTGGTCGCACGGCAATCTCGTCCTGGTCGGGGACGCGGCCCACACGGCGCACTTCTCGGTCGGCTCCGGAACCAAGCTCGCCATGGAGGACGCCATCGCGCTGGCGCAGGCACTTCGGGACCACGCCGCCATCCCCGACGCGCTGGCTGCGTACGAGTCCGCGCGCCGTCCCGGCGTCGAGAGCGTTCAGCGCGCCGCACTGGCGAGTCTCGAGTGGTTCGAGGACACGGAACGGTACATGGACGTGGAGCCGCTGGAGTTCGCCTTCACACTCCTCACGCGAAGCCTCCGCGTCACGCACGAGAATTTGAGGCTTCGGGATCCCGAGCTGGTCGCCCAGGTGGACGGGTGGTACGCCGCGAAGGCGGCGCGACAGACGGGGATCGCGGCGGCCGCCGGCCCCGCGCCTCCGCCTCTCTTCACGCCATTTCGGCTACGGGATCTGGTTCTGGAAAACCGGGTGGTCGTCTCGCCGATGTGCCAATACTCAGCCGCCGACGGGATGCCGAACGACTGGCACCTGGTCCACCTCGGCTCCCGGGCTGTGGGCGGCGCGGGACTGGTCTTCGCCGAGATGACCGACGTCAGTCCGGAGGCGCGTATCTCGCCCGGATGCACCTGTCTCCACACGCCGGAGCACGCGGCCGCGTGGAAGCGGATCGTCGACTTCGTCCATGGCCAGAGCCGCGCCAAGATCGCGATGCAGCTAGGTCACGCGGGGAGGAAGGCCGCTACGAAGGTCCCCTGGGACGGGGACGGGGAGGCGCTCGCGTCGGGCGCCTGGCCGATCATGGCCCCCTCTCCGATTCCGTTCTACACGAACAGCCAGGTGCCCCAGGAGATGACGCGAGCCGACATGCGGAAGGTGACGGACGACTTCATCCGCGCCACGCGGTACGCCATCGTGGCAGGATTCGACCTCCTGGAGATCCACATGGCGCACGGCTACCTGCTCGCCAGTTTCATCTCGCCGCTCACCAACAAGCGATCCGACCAGTACGGCGGCACGCTGGAGAACCGGATGCGGTTCCCCCTCGAGGTCTTCGACTCCGTGCGGGCGGTCTGGCCCGCCGAACGGCCGATGTCGGTGCGCATCTCGGCTGTCGACTGGCACCACGCCGGGAACCAGCCGGAAGACGCGGTGGAAGTGGCCAGGATGCTGAAGGCCCACGGCTGCGATATCGTCGACGTCTCGGCGGGGCAGACCGTGCCCGACCAGAGGCCGCAGTACGGCCGTCTCTATCAGACCCCGTTCGCGGACCGGATCCGCCACGAAGTTGGAATGGCGACGATGGCGGTTGGGGCAATTTCCTCCTATGCCGACGTGAACACGATCCTCGCGGCGGGGCGCGCCGACCTCTGCCTCCTGGCGCGCGCGCATCTCTGGGATCCCTACTGGACGCGACACGCCGCGTTCGAGCTCGGCCACCCTCTGCCGTGGCCCGATCCCTACGCGTCGCTCGACGACCACAAACCGCGGTTCGTATGAGGTTCCGACGATGGCGCTGACCTATTCCAGTTATCTCAAGATCGACGAACTTCTCTCGCTGCAGCAGCCGGTCTCCGACGGTCCGGAGCACGACGAGACACTCTTCATCGTCATCCACCAGGTCTACGAGCTCTGGTTCAAGCAGTTCCTCCACGAGATCGACTTCCTGAAGCGGCTGCTGGAGGCGGGGGACGTTCCGCGCGCGCTCCACACCATGAAGCGGATTCTCACCATCCTGAAAGTCGCGGTGGCGCAGATCGATATCTTGGAGACCATGACGCCGCTCGAATTCCTCTCCTTCCGCGAGCGGCTGGATTCGGGGAGCGGCTTTCAGTCGCTCCAGTTCCGCGAACTCGAGTTTGTCCTGGGGATGAAGCGTCCGGCCGCGCTCGACCGCTATCCGGCCGGGAGCGAGCATCGCGCGCGGCTGGAGCGCCGGCTGGCGGAGCCGACGCTCTGGGACTCCTTTCTTCGGCTCCTCGTTCGTCAGGGGCACGCGGTTCCGGCCGAGGCCCTGTCGCGCGACGTGACGCGGCCGATCGAATCGGTTCCGGCGCTCCACCCCGTCCTGATCCGGATCTACCGCACCGACCCGATGGCGAGCGTGCTCTGCGAGCGGATGGTGGATCTCGACGAGGGACTTCAAGAGTGGCGCTACCGGCACGTGAAGATGGTCCAGCGGACGATCGGCACGAAGAAGGGGACGGGTGGGTCGGAGGGCGCCGCCTATCTCATGACGACGCTGAATCACGCGCTCTTCCCCGATCTCTGGGCGATCCGCACGGAACTCTGATGGCTGCACTCCGCCTCACTGTCGCGGATCTCTCCCGCACGCCGAATCCGCTGGCCGCGCACTATTCGCGCTTTTGCGTGGCCGAGCGCCTCCTCCTGACCGGCCATTCGCACCAGGCGTGGCCCGACTGCGGCTTCGAGGGGCAGTTGGAAGCCTGGAACGACGCCGCCGAGCTGGTGGACGAGAAGTGGGGCCGCGCGATGGAGAAGGCGGAGCAGGTGCGCCGCGGCTACGCCCGGCTTCTGGGGACGAGGCCCGAGGAGATCGCACTCGGCCAGAACACGCACGAGTTGGTGACGCGCTTTCTCTCCGCCCTTCCGCTCGACCAGCGTCCCCGCCTCGTCACGACCGACGGGGAGTTTCACACCATCCGGCGTCAGATGGACCGGATGGCGGAGGAGGGGCGTTTGGAGATCGTGCGCGTCGCGACCGACCCGGTGGCGACGCTTGCGGAGCGTGTCGCCGCGGCCGTGGACCCGCGAACCGCAGCAGTGCTCGTTTCGTCGGTCCTCTTCGGAACGGCGCGCATCGTCCGGAATCTCGGCGC
>JANOOP010000120.1:0-5414 GCA_031421415.1 Candidatus Eiseniibacteriota bacterium | reverse complement strand
CGGTTTCGGCTCGCGGGAGCGGCGCGCCACGTACTCCTTCGAACCGCGAAACCACCCCGCCTCGTTGTCGGCGGAGCCGAGGTCCTCGCCGTCGAAGAAAACGATGTCGACGCCCACCTTCGGCTTCTGCTCGTGGAGCATCCGGGCGAGTTCCAGGAGCACGGCCACGCCCGAGGCGCCGTCGTTCGCGCCCAGGATCGGCTCGTTCCGCCGCGCGGGATCCGGATCCAGGTCGGCCCACGGCCGGGTGTCCCAATGCGCGCCGAGGAGGATGCGCTGTTCCGCCTCGGGCGCGAAGCGCGCGCGGAGGTTGGAGAGGAGCACTTCCTTCTCGAGGCGAGGGACGTAGTAGCGGAAGGTGTCCACCTCCACGGCGTCGGCATACCGCCGCATCGTCGCCTCGAGGAACGCGAAGCAGGAATCGTGGCCCGCGGTGCCGGGGGCACGGGGGCCGAAGGCGATTTGGCGTTCCACCCAGGCGAACGCCTTCTTCCCGTCGTAGGACGCCGCCTTGGGACGCGCGCACGAAGGAAGAAGCAACGCGGCCGCGAGGAGCGCTACCGCGAGGTTAGAACGAGAATCCCGCGTTGAAATCGACCGTGATCCCCCGCCGCTTGATCCCGAGCTTTCGGTCGTCGTTCTGCCGGTATTCGAAATTGAACCCTCCCGTGATGGCGCGGCTGAAATTGTAGGTCGTTCCGCTCCCCACCTTCAAACCTTTCGTGTCGGTCTCGGTGTACTTGCGCTCCCCCGACCGGCTCACGATCTGCCGGTCCCCCGTGAAGGTGCAGGTCAGATTCAGGTTGAGGTCGTTCGGGAGCCGCACGGTCTTCTTGCTGAAGGGGAGCTTGATCCCCTGCGCGGCCGGGAAGTTCTTCGTGAGCCGGAGGTCGGAGTTCGTATTCTGCTTGTCGCGCGTCACGCCGTAGACGCGCGCGTCGATGGTCGAGGCGCGCGTGAGCGAACTGGTCAGGCTGGCGCGCACCCCGTTTCGGAAGACGAAGTCCCATCCCAGAATCGGTCCGAACGTATCGGTCTTGATCGTCCGTTCCACCGCCGCGTCGACCGGCCCGTCCTCGTCCACGACGTGCGAGTAGCCCGAGCGGACGGTGAGGCTCGTGAGCGCCCGGTCGAGCCGCAGGAGGCGATGCAGGTCGAGCCACCGGCCCTGGAGGTCGGGCCACTGGATCTTCTCCGTGCGGCGCTGCCCGAACGACTGGTCCGCGAACGAAAGGGAGTGATCGCCGCGGACGTCGACCGTCAGGGTGTTGCTTGGCCGGAATGCCGTGGAGGCGCGCGTGGAGTAGCGGCGGTTCGTCGCGATGTTCGATCCCGAGATGCGTTCCAGGTCCGCGGCGGTCGCTTCGCTGAAGCCGCTCTTGAACCCCATGCCCGCGTTGCCGACGACGCGGCTCAAGGACGCGTCCCGGTTAAAACTGAAGGTGGTCTGGATGTCCTGAAGCTTGGCGAAGACGCTCCGAATCGGCTGAAGCGGTGAAAAGCCGCCCTCTCGCTTCACGCCGGCTCCCGCGGGCTTCCGGCGTCCGCCCGAGCCGCTCAGGCGCGAGATCGGAAGGTTCATGGTGAGGTTCGCCGATCCCGAGTTGCGAATATTTTTCAGCCCCTCCGGATCGCTCTCCGCCAGGCGAAGTTCGGGGCGGGCCGCCTCGCTGTACTGCCCCTTCAGCGTCAGGTTCGGCTGGAGGAGCGAGAGCCAGCGCGGTGTCCAGATGAGCGAGGCCGTCTGCGTCTTATCGATTTCCTTCCCCTTGTTGAAGCCCATCGGCCCTTCCTGGTGGGAGAGCATGTCGCGACGCGACTGGAGCCCGTACTGGACGCGGACGGAGGAAAACGGAACGTAGGAGACCGTCGTGCCGAGCGCGAGGAGTCGCACCTTCAGGTCGGAGCGAAGCGCCACCGAGTCGGAGTCCTGGAAGATCTCCCGCGAGTAGCTGAGCGCGCGGCTCGAGGCCCAGCCGACGTTGAAGCCGACGACCTCCGGCAGGAGGCTGAACTTGAATTTTTTCCCCAGGCTGAACCCGCCGCCCCCGATGGGGAGGTCGTAGCCGACGCCCGAGCTGAACGCCCACGACGAATCGGCCGACTGCGGATTGAGCGACGCGCGCCGCGTGTAGGACATCATGCCGCTAATGGCGTCGAGCGTGTACTTCATGAGTCCCCGCCGCACGGAGCTGCTCCGGCGGTAGGAGATGTCCAGCGTCTGCTGATCGAGCCGCCGCGTTTCGATGTCCGACTGCCCGGCGTCGAGCGTGACGTCCGAGCCGGTGCGGAACTTCGGCACGTCTGTCGCGTGCTGGATGGAGAGGCGCACGGGAAGCGAGATACCGCTGGCCGGCATGAAGCGGTCGACGTTCAGTGTGGTCGAAAAGCCGAGGGCCGTGTGATTGAGGCCGCTCCCCTGGTTCGATCCCTGGCCGACGCGGAAGAAGTCCTGGTCCTGCTTCTGGAGACTGACGTTCAGCGCCAGGAGGTCGGCGAAGTTGGCCTGAATGGAGACGTTGCTGCTGGTCCCCGATTCCTTGCGCACGTCGGCCAGGCGGAGGTCGTCGATCCATATCTCGCCGCTCGAGGACGGCGCGCCCGAGGCCGAGCCCTTCACCGCGAGGCCGAAGCTGAGGCGCGAGACGCGCGTGAAGCTGGGATTCCCGACCACGGTGAAGACCTCGCCGCTCGCGGCGCCGGAGATGGAGTCGACGAGAACGTTCTCCGTCTGGCCGCGGGACTCCTTCAGCCTCGAGAGCGCCTCCATCGGCACGAAGACCTTCTGCCAGTCGGTGCGCACCGGAAGGCTGTACTCGTAGTAGTTGAGCGTGTCGGGGCCGAAGCGTGCGATGGCGCGGAGATTCTGCGTCTCCACTCCCGGCTCTCCATGCACGTAGAACTTGATCTGGCGGTATTGCGCCCAGCCGAGGCCGGTGCCGGGGTCGCCCATGGTCTTGAAGGCGAAGACGGTGTCTCCCTCGGAGAGGCGCGTGTAGCCCAGCGCCAGCGACTGCTCGCGGCGGTCGGCCGACGACCCGACCTGGTTCTGCACTTCGTACGGCGGCGTGTAGATTCCGGCGTCGTCCTTGTTGTTGCGGGTGCGGATGTCGAGCTGGACGTCGCGGGCCACCATGCCGGGATCGAGGATCGCGCCTTCCAGCCAGCGGCTTCCGGCGAACTCGATTCCGCCGACCTGGATCTTCATGGGGCGCTCGAAGCCGCTCACCCAGAGACGGAGGTGCTGGATGTTCTGCCACGACGGCGAGCCGACGGAGCGGAACGTCCCCCCCGTGATCGGAACCCGGAAGAGCCGCCAGCCGTTGTCGCCCTTCACGTTCGTGTAGCCGGCATAGAGCACGGGCACGTCGATCGCCACGTACTGGGTGTCGGCCAGGTCGATGGAGGCCTCGAAGTAGTTGTTATTGAAGTCGGCGATGGTGTTCCGGTTCAAGTCCTCGGTGTCGGGGCGCGCATTCGCCTCGCCGAGCCCGTTTCGCTCGAAGCGGTTGATGGTCGAGAAGTCGTTGGGGTTGTTCCCGACGTCGTAGTTGTAGTTGTCCCGGTTCGGATCGGGATTTGTCGCCGCGTCATAGCCCGGCTCGTTCTTGTTCACGATGCCATCGAGCCCCGTGTCCTCGAAATTCGGGTCGTTTTCTCCGCTACCGAGATCGAGCTTGCCGTCGAAGTTCTTGTCCTCGGTGTCGAGCAAGTTGTTCGGCGGCTGCGTCGGATTCCAGTAGGCGTCCTCGCTGACGCGGCCGAGGCTCAGGTGGAGGTAGGCCTTCGTGGAGTCGTGGTCCTTGGTGAAGTCGTTGACCCAGATCTCGACGAACCGGACGCGGGAGAAGTCTTGCCCCACGGTGGAGAGCGACTGCGTGACGCCGGTCCAGTCGGCAGCGTCCATCGCGGTCTCCCCCAAGGGGGGTTTCAGGTTGAATTCGAGGACTTGGTGGTTGTTGTCCCCCCCTTCCGATTGCTTCAGGACCGGCTTCAGATCCCATTCCTGCGCGGCCGTCGGGCCGTCGGGCCGGGGATTGAACCACTCCAGTGCCGCGTGATCGCTCAGGAGGTTCGAGACCGACGTTAGAGCCGAGTCCGCGAACGTGGAGCCGAACTTGAGCGGCTTTTGGCGATTCACCGGCACGCTGCTCCAGATCCAGGAGAGCCGTCCCAGGCCGATCGTGTTCGATTCCCGGTTCCCCTCCATGTCGTCGATGTAGGCCTCGCCCTTCGTGTTCGGATTCGGAAGGCTGGCCGAGAAGTTCCCCTGGATGTTCAGCGCCGACTGCTGATCGGTGGTGATCCCCGGCACTTGGTCGGCGAGACGCGTCATCCAGAAGGGCCGGAACGACAGCACGGTGCCGAAGTCGCCGAGCATCGAGTTAGCCGGCTCCTCCCCCAGCTTCGGATTCGTCTCCTGCGCGCCCCGGGCTTCGCGAAGGAGGCTGGAGGAGAAGGAGAGGTTCGAGGCCGGGTTGTAGCCGCTGGAAAAGCCGACGAGGGAACGCTGCGCCTGCCCGAAGCCCGGCGCGTAGGAGAAGTCGACCGTGATCACCTGCTCCGGGCCGGGCGGCTTCGTGAAACTGAGGAGCCCGGAGTCGTAGTCGATCCGGTAGTCGCTCTCGCGCCGCTGCGGAATGCCGTCCACCTTCACCTGCTCCGAGCTCTCGAGGATTCCGAAGCGGCCGAGGTAGAAGCCCTGCTGGCTGCTCTTGAATTCGGCGTCGATGAAGTAGCGCTCGTCCTTCCCCGGATCGGGTTGCCGGTCGTAGTAGACGTTGAGGTTCACGAGGGTGGAGTCGGTCCAGAGGGTGTTCCGCACCAAGTCGTCGAGGCAGAGAAACCCGCCCCTGACGATGGGACCCTCGATGGGATTGCACGGAGGGCCGGCATACGCCGCGCTCGTGTCGGGGGCGAAGGGATGGAGATCGGGGAAGAACATCACGCCGGTTTCCGTGTCGACGAACTGATCGTCCACGAGCCCGTCCGCCTCGAATGGATCCTCACTCCCCGCCTTCCCATGCTGATCGAGGCCGAGAATCTTCACCAGCGGCACGCCGTTCACCTCGTCGGGGTGCGTCGGCTTGCCATTCTCGATCTTCCGGACCTTGACCGAGAGCGAGGCGCGGTCGATCTCGCGCCCACCCAGGTCGTAGAAATTGCGCAGTTCGTACCCCAGCGCCGGGAACCACGGCGCCGTCCGGTCGTAGAGATCGTTTGCGGTCGTGTCGAACTCGTCGTCGGGCGGCTTCAGCATTTTCAGGAGCAGGTATTCGCCCGCCGGTTTTCCCAGGGCGAGGTCTTCTTCGGTGCCCGTCAGACCCACCTTCGTGGCGCCGTCGTTGTACGCCACGGCGAGCATCTGGTACGGGCTCAGCTGACCGCGCATGCGAATCACGGGGATCTTGAGG
>JANOOP010000119.1:0-7314 GCA_031421415.1 Candidatus Eiseniibacteriota bacterium | reverse complement strand
CAGGAGATCGAGCTTCCGCTCGAGCGGGACCGAGAAGGGGTCGACGACGCAGTCGCTGCTCCAAACCGCGCGATGCGGCGGCTCGGGGGCCAGCCGGACGCGATCCACCAGAACTCCGGCGCTCGCCTCCCCGATGGCGACCGCTCGCGCCGCGCAGGCCGAGACTCCTTCGCGCGTCAGCTCGTCGGTCGCCGCGTAGCCCCAACCGCCCCGGACCAGAACGCGGACGCCGATCCCGGCCGATTCGCTCCGGTCGAGCGCCCCCACCTCCCGGTCCTTGACGTGGATGTCCTCGCGCCACGATTCGACGACGCGCGCGTCGGAGTACTCCGCCCCGCGCTGGACCGCGGTGTCGAGCGCGAGTCGGAGCAAATCGTTCACGGCCGTACGACTAGAAGAGGTGCTGGATGGTGACGGTGAGCTCGTCGCTCTTGCCGATCTCGATCGAGGGATCGAGCGGCGTGTATCGGAAATGCTCGTGCGCCCAGGCTCCGTCGAAGAGGAGCCCGACGGCATCCCAGCGATACGACGCGCCCGCGCTCAGGCGAATGCCCCGGATCGGGGGCTGACCGTCCAGGCGGTCGGGATCGTAGCGGCGGAGCACGACGCCGGCGCGGAGTGGAAGCCACGGACGCGCCTTGTACTCCGCGCCGAAGTGGTAGCTGATCTGTTCCATGACGACGTCCGGAACGGTCGCGGGCGGCAAGGAGGAACCCCGTTCCTCGCGCCAGTCCGCGCGCTGTTCCCGCGCAGCCTGAACTTCCAGCGCCACGACACCGGCCCGATCGGGGAGATCGATGGAAACACCGCCGGCGGTCCGATAGCCGAGGCGGCGCACGTCGAGCGGGAGCATCGGCGAGAGGACGTCCGCCAGCGGGAACGACCATTGATACTGACGGTAATAGGCATAGCGGGCGCCGACGTGCATCGGCGTTCCAGGTACGTTGGCCATCCAGCGGGTGCGGAACTCGTTGTGGCGCAGGCCGACGATCGCGGACGTCCAGCGCTTCTTGAAGACGAAGTTCTGGTCGAGCTCCGAGGGATTGGGGTTGAGGAAGAACTGGGGCGCCCAGTTGACCCGCGCGATCTGCTCGCCGTCGTAGGAATGATGGCGCCCCTCGACGATCCCCTCGACCCACCCCAGATGCGTGACCAGTTGACTTCCCCACGAGACCTCGGGCCGCTTCAGTTCGTACGTGTCTTCGTTGAAGGAGGAGGTGCTGATCCCCTTGAGGTTGTTCCCGGTCCACGAGGCGTACACGCCGAGCTCCATCTTGTCGGCGATCATGGCCGGATGGAGGACAATCCCTCCGCCGATCTCGCTCGCCGAGGATTGGTTGTCGAAGTCGTAGGGATCGTTCAGAACCTTCCGGTCCTCCTGCTCGCTACGCCGCGTGAAGCGGCCGCCGAGTGTGAACCACGACCGGAACTTACGCGCGTAGATGACCGAGGCCGATGGGAAATCGACTCCCGCGCCGATCGTCCGATCGCCGGTCCGCGGGATGAAGTAGTCGGGGATCGAAACGTCGAAGTCCCGGATGAAGCGGCTGCGGTCCTCCACCGTCCCCTGGTCGTGCCGGCTCGCGCGCATCGTCGAATAGCGGAGGTCGGCGCCGATGGCCCACTTGCTTCCCGGGAGCCAGCCGACCCGCACCGAATTCTCCCGGCTCAGAACGCTGTTGCCGCGACCGTAGTAGCGGTCGAAGTAGTCGCGGTAGACGGTTCCCTGCTCGACGTACGAGGTATCACGGGAGGTCAGGAAACCGGCCGGATTCCCGGAATAGCCGTAGGCGTTGAGTGGATTTCGATCGTCCTCCACCGCGACGCTGAGATCGCCCATGGCCTGGACTCGGGCTCCGCGCCAGGCCGTGTACGGATCGAGGGGAGTATCGTTGGACCACGCCCGCGCCACCTGGGCGCTGGCGGCGGAAGCACTGAACGAGCCCAAGGCGGCCGCCGCCGCGAAGGCGGCCAGCAGGCGGAACCCCGCGACGGTGCGCCGCGAAGGGTTCGGGGCTACGGATGTCGTCGGATTCATGGAGTGCTCAGTTCCTCGGCTTGAGATAAAGGGGGAGCAACTCGGTCTCGCTGTAGCGCGCTTTGGTCGCGTTGTAGAACTTGAATCGGACCAGGTAGCGGCGGCCTGCTTGGAGCACGACGTCGTCGGGACGCGGTGGCTGCTGGACGCCGCCCTCGCCGAGCGGGGGCCGAGCGGTAAGTTCGCGCCGGAGCTCGAGCGACCATTTGCCCCCGAGCCAGGTGCCGCGGGCAACGACGTCCGACTGGCTCTCGTCGGTGAGCTGGATCGCCACGGACGGCATGTAGTCGCCGGGGTTCCAGGTCTTGTCGCGAACCGAGGCGTCGTCGACCCGGAGAGGGTTCAGCGTGTCGCACGGCGTAAAGACCGACGAGACGACCGGCTTCCAGAGCACGAACGAAGTCGGCTTGCCGCGGTTCAGGCGCACGTCGCGCGACGATTTGTTAGGCCTTAGGAGTGGCACATCGGTGCCCGTCACGACGTTCGGGACACTCGGGAGCCGTCCGAGATCCAGGACCCAGGGGCCGCCGGTGCTGTAATGGTCCTCCACCGCGCCGCCGAGCGGGTGCTCCGCGGCGCCGCGCGTCTCGTCGAGGCCGGCCCCCTGATACTCGGTCGGATTCACCGGTACGGAGGGATCGGTCGTGCCGGCGCCCCACCTCCACGCGTCGGCCGGATAGTTGCCGGCGGAGTCGCTGTAGAGTTCCACGAAGACTTGGTCCTCGTGCAGATCCGACCGGCTCCACGAGGCGGGTTGAACGATCCGGTCGTCGGTCTCGCAGGCGATGGTGTTGCGAAAATCCGCGTCGCCGGTGTCGAGCGTCGTGATCAGCGGTGCTTCGAGCCGATTCTCATCCCGGTCGGGCCACTGCAGCATGAAGTAGATGCCGCGCGGTTCGTTGGTCCGGGCATCGAACGTCCAGAGGGAGCGAACGAGCACGATGTAGTTGCCGCCGTCACCGCGGGCGATCACGAAGGCAGGGTCCCCCGTGCCGTTCCACTCGATGTCGGTGGCCCGGCCGTCGATGAGGAGCTCTCGCGACTCGCGCAAGGGCGACGTCTCGAAGTTCTCCGAGTAGCCGGGGGCGATGATGTCGGACGGTAGGGCGGGCTCGGTGGGGGACTTCTCTCCACAGGAAAGCGCGCCAGCCAGAACGAGAACAAAAAGAAGCCCTGCACGTATGGTCTTGCGACGAGGCATGTATGTTCCTCGGATCAATCGAGCCGTGGGGGGGGGACGCCGCGTAGGGTACGAATCCGCCTCTGAAAGTGTCAAGAAAAAAGCCCGGGATCGAGCGTAGGGAAAAGGGGATGCGCCGCTTCCGCTTCGGCGATCGGACGCTCCTCGCACTCCCCCCGTTCCAGCATTCCCGCCAGCCGGTCGAAGGTCTCCAAGTGCCGCTCCGTCCGTCGAATGGCGTAGGGCACCAGGGTGCCGGTCTTCATGATGAAGGCCCAGTCGCTTCCCTGCGCCAGGAGCAGCTCCCGGCCCGCCTGACGAAGCGCCCTTCCCCGAAGAGGATCGCTCCCCTCCCCCCGGCGCGCCAGGGTGTGCATCCGTTCCGACGCCCGAAGCAGATGGCGATAGATCCAGTCGTTCTCCGGGTCGAGCCAGAATCCGGCGTACCCACCGGCGCCCCAGCTCGATACATGAAGCGCCCCCTCGGAGGCCCGTGGAAGGCGGGCGGCGGCGGCGCCGGCGTCGAGCGCCTCGAGCGACGGCTCCGCCTCCGTGCCGTCGAGAACGGCGTCGATCCAGGCGGGACCCTCGTACCACCAATGACCGAAGAGTTCCGCGTCGTAGGGAGCGAGCAGGAACGCGGGCTGGCCGATGGCTGCCGATGCCTCGCGGGCCTGGTCCGCGCGCGCGCGGACGAAATGCGCGGCGTGCGCCTGGACCCGCTCCGCCGCGACGACGGGCCGATACGGCTCCCGGTGCTCGCCCCGTCGGTCGGTGATCCGGTAGTACTTGAGCCCCAAATGGGTCCGGGTCCCTCCCGAAGGAAGAAACGGGCGGACCTCGTCCAGCGGGAGGTCGAACCCCTGGTCGCGGTAGTACTCCCGGTACCAGACGTCGCCCGGATACCCCTCGGTCGCGCTCCAAACTTGGCGCGACGATTCCTCGTCCCTGCCGAGCGCCAGGACACCCGAACGAGTCCGAAGCGGCGCGTAGGTCCCTGGAATCGGGCGCGGGCAGGCATGCCGGATTCCATGGCTGTCGACGACGAAGTAGCGTATCCCGAACTCGGCCAGAACCTCCTCGACCCCGGGCGCGTAGCCGCACTCGGGGAGCCACATTCCTTCCGGCGGATGTCCGATCGCGCGTTCGAACTCCCGCACGGCGGCGCCGATCTGCGCGCGCCAGGCGGGGCGGCCGAGATCCATGAGCGGGAGGAAGCCATGCGTGGCGCCGCAGGTGACGAGCCGGACGACGCCCGCGTCTTCCACGGCGCGGAATGCCGCCGCCAGATCGCGCCCATAGCGCCCCTCGTAGTCCGAGAGCGACGCCGCGAACCGGTCGCGGTAGAGCCGGGCGAGCGGACCGAGCGCCGCGTCGCCGCGGTAACGCGCCACGTCGCGCTCCGACAGTTCCAGAAGCCGCTTCAGTCGGTGCGCGTAGCGATCGCGGAGGAGCGGATCGCTCCAGAGCGCCAGGAGCGTCGGCGAGAGCGAGATGGTGATCGTCCCCTTCGCGCCGCGCGCCGCGCGCCCCTCCAACATCGAGAGGATCGGGAGGTAGCATTCCGTGATCGCCTCCACCAGCCAGCGCTCTTCCAGGCAGTCCTCGTATTCGGGATGCCGGACGTAGGGAAGATGGGCGTGGAGGAAGAGGGAGAGATAGCCGGCCACGGTACCGCCGGCCACGTCGCCGCGAGGGGCGCTCATCGCGGCGTCTCCCGCGCCGCCGGCGGCGGCAGGTAGCGAGCCGCCGAGCTGGGAGCGGGGGCGCGCTCGGCCAGGGCGCGAGCCCACTGCCGGGCGGCCCAGGCCTCTCCCTCGCCGGCGAGCGGCCACGGTGCGACCTCGTCGCACGGACCGTCGGGCGGCGTCGCGGCCCATCGCGAGGTGAGAAGCGGCGCGAACCCGGAGGGCAGATCGAGGCCGAGGATCGCGCGGCAGCGCCCCGCTCTCGCGGGAATGGCGAGATACCACCCCTCGCCCGCCAGGGCGTCGGGGAGGTCCGCGGTGGCGATCGTCTCCGGCGGCAGATCGGCCTCGCGCGCCCGCTCGATCCGGACTTGATAGCGAATCGGCGCGCCGGCCTCTCTGGCCCGGACCGCGGCGCCCGAGGCCGTCGCCTGGCTGAGTTCCCAGATGGCGAGCACGCGCCGTGGATCGCGCACGAGAAGGTGAAGCCGGTCCTCGCCGTAGCGCCGTCCGCGGAGCGATGCCGGCGCCCAGGTCGCGGACGCGCCGATCGGTCCCGGGGGCGCGAGCCGTTCCGTGGAACTCATGGCGCCGCGCTCATTGCAGGAATACGAGCCGCCGCTTCACGCGTTCGCCTCCCGAATCGACCGTCACGAAATAGACTCCGCTCGGTGCGCTCTCGCCGCCGCGCAGCCGTCCATCCCAGATCCACGACGCGCCGGAGTCCCCGGCGGGAATTCTCCACTCGCGGGCCAGGGCGCCGGCGGGCGTCCAGACGCGGACGAGCGCTCCCTCGGCGCTCGCGCCGCTCAACGCGAATCGAATCGGACCGCGGCCGGGGCTCGGCCCCACCTGGAGGCGGAGCGGGGACGGCGCGCCCGAACCGGGAGGATCGACGGCGCCCGCCGAGCCCGAGACAGTCACGGCGGTCGTCGCGTTGAAGGCGGCGGCGCGTCCGTTCGTGTTGTGGGCCTGCCATTCGATCGTGTGATTCCCGATCGGGAGCGGATCGAGGGTCACCTCGACCGACTCCTCCCCCTCGTCGAAGATGCCGTCCAGGGGCGGAAGCGAGTTCCACGCTCCTCCGTCCACGCGATAGAAGACCGAGTCGATGGTGGACACCGAGATGGAATTTCCGCTGTAGAAGCGATACGGGTTTCGATTCGGGAGCGCGGTTTCGCTCGCCCTGCTACGAAGCCAGAGCGGGTACCCCGCGGCGACCCGGAACCGCGACGAATCGGGAACGACGGCCGGCCTCGTTTCGTAGAGGTCGGGCGTCGCGCTCTGGTCGAGGTCGACCCAGCCTACCTGCTCCGCCGTGAATTGGCAAAGCGCGTTCGGTTGGTTTACGCGCATGAGGCAATCGACGTGGGGCACGCAATAGCCTGGACGCGGGAAGTCGCTGTTCCAATTGGGCCGCTCGAAGTAGCCGGTCGTGAGGGTGCACGACCACCAAGGATTGTTCGCCGGATACTCGTCGAGCGCCCAGAAGAGGTGCGCCAGTTCGTGCTCCATGTAGTAGTCGAGCGACGCGCTCACCCAGTTAGCAGGTTTGACGGGAATGACGAACCACGGACCTCCCAGGCGCGCGTGCGCGCTGACGCCGTCCGGAAACGTCCCCGTGGAGTCCGAGTCGTTCTGCACGGCGATCACGAGCCCGCCCCACTGCGTGCCGAGCCTCGAGCGGACTCCGTTCGCGACCTCCTGCGTCATCGCGAAGGCGTCGCCGCGGTAGCCGACCAGGGGGCGGAGCATGTCCTCGATCCAGAGCAACTCCTGCGAGACAGGCCGGCTGATCGGTTCGTAGCGCGTCGGGAGCGACGGATGGATCTCGAGGTGGAAGGAGAGCGGGATGTTCCGCGCCGCCGCGAAATTGCTCCAGGCCAGGAACCCGCGGACCGCCGAGCGGACGACCGAATCGCGAAGCGCGGGCGTCCAATCGTATCGATCGAGGTCCACGGTCCCGTCGCTCTCGGGGAAGTAGATGCCGAGCCCGACGCGGCCGACCATGAACTCGCTGAGGTCCTCCCAGCGCGTCCCGTAGAAGAGTCCGGCGGGAGGCGGTATGGCGCCGCCGGCCCGAAGCGTCTCGCGCGCCGGCGAGGAGTCCCGGGTGCCGCGGAGCGGCGGCAGAACGTCGGCGAGACCGCCGAACGGGTCTCCCGCCGCCCCCCCGTCGGGAGCGGCGCCGCCCGCGAGCGACGCGGCCTCGCGCGACCCCTCGGCGCGAAGGGTGAAGCCCGCGGGGAGCGGCCCGGCCCGCCGCGTGGCGCGAACGACGTGGACGCGGGGCGGGATCGAGACCGCGACGTCGTATCCCGCCTCGCGAAGCGAGCGCTCGGCGTCTCCCGCGCTCTCGCCTGGGGGGCTCTCCACGAGGCGCGTGCCGACCGGGAACGGCATCGCTC
>JANOOP010000118.1:0-5409 GCA_031421415.1 Candidatus Eiseniibacteriota bacterium | reverse complement strand
GAACCGTTCCGCCACGTCGGCGTAGAAGCGGCGGTGGTAGTCCTGGAGCGCCTCGCCACCCTTCGCCTTCCAGCTTCGTGCGTAGATCTGAAAGATTCGATCGAGGTAGCGCGACAGCGTGGCCTGGTCGACAGGACGGTGGATCCGATCCAGCGAGATCCCTCCCATCCCCTCCGCGCGCTTCAGACGCCGGCGCAGGTTGCCGCGCAGCTTTGCGCTCAATCCCTCGAAGTAGCCGTCGAATCCGGTTCGAAGATCGACCGTGGCGTAGCGGTAGCGAATCACGTCCATGCCGCGGCCCGAGCGCGAGGCGGCGCCACGGGCGGCGTGATGAACCCAGCCGCCGGGCGTCACTCCGGTCAAGACGGCGACGTCGAAGCCGCCGCGCTCGAAGAGCGACTCGAAGAGAGCCCCGAGGGAGGCTGCCTCGTCCGCCGGGAAGAGATACTCGCCCACGTCACCGTCATGTCCGGCGCTGTCGACCCGCTTCACCGGCACGCGCCCCAGCGTCGCGGTCCGAAACGCGAGTGGCGCCAGCCCGATCATGACGCCCGCGCGCCGGACGACGCCGACCAGCGGCGTTCCCTGCGAGGCGGGCATGTGGCAGTACCACGGGTAGAGGTAGTCGAACGAGCCGAATGCCATCCGCGCGGAGACGCGGCTCTCGAGATCGCGCCACTCGCCTTCGATCGCCGCGATCGATTCGGGCGACTCGAGCCACTCGACGCGGACGGTGCTTGCATCGGCGGCCACGTGGCTCTCGGGATCGATGGTGGACGGGCGTGCAAACGCTTCGCCATCTCTCGAGGCTTGCGCCCGAGCGGCGTTCGTGACGGAGGGTGTCAGACGGCTGGATGGCAAGGCGACTCCCCTAGAATTCGCCGCGGGCTGCCCGGAATGGACCGACGCGGCAGGCACCGTCGCTCATGCCCGCACCCACGTGGGCAGCGGCTGGGACAACTTCCCTGTCGTCAACTGGAGCGATGGAGGAGCCGTCGTGCGGGACCCGGAAGGGACTGACGCGCAACCGAAAAAGACTAACAGTACGTTAGCCATGCCGCCAATCAAAACGACGCGAGCCCGCCAAAATGGCAGGCGCATGGCTGCAACCAATTGTCCTTTAATGGATTAGCCTCTGAGGTGTACTCCACCGTGGTGACCACCCGGATCGTCTTCGTGATCTGGGCCTGCTCGCTAGTCCCGGGGCCGCCCTCGCTCCCCGCGGCATCCCGCGGGAGAATGACGAATACTCCCTGGTTCGCCCGGTGGATGCCACCGAGTCTGCTCTTCGAGTCCTTGGCGAATTGCTCTGCGGCCTTGCGCGCCTCCGCCGTAGCTTCCGCGATCATGCTCGGCTTCAGGTCGTTCAGCCTTCGGAATAGGTACGAAGGCCCGCCGGGTCCCCACTCCGGGCCCGAGGAGAGCACGACACCCGCGTTCACGAGGTCACCGACCTTCTGACTGGCCGCGCGGACAACTTCCGGTTTCTCCGAGCGGACCATGACGGTCTGCTGGATGACGAATCTCGGGCCTTGCCTTCCGCCTTGGTTGTAGGGATTCGCGAACGTGTCGGTGACACGGAGCCCCTGCAGCTCGACCTCGGTCGAGTCGATGCCGTTCGCGCGGAGGAACGCGATCACCTTCGCGACGTTCTGATTGACGCGGCTCTGCGCCGCCGCGAGATCGGCGTCGGGGACCGCGAGCTGGATCGGCCAGAGCGCCAGATCGGCCTTCGCTTCCCGCTCGCTCACGCCCTTCACCGTCACGAAGCGATCGGCGGTCCGGATGTCGCGGACTCCCGATCCGATGAACCATCCCGCAAGCGCGATGCATGCCGCGAGGAGAATCATTCCGAGGCCCATTCGCGCCGGGCGAGGCGAGTCGTCGTTCATGGGCGGGATTCTAGCGCGAAAGGGCGTGTTTGTCAGGGGCGGATGCGCGCCGCTACGCCCCGAAGGCCTCCAGCATGCGCGCCACGTGCTTCGCGTGCTTTACGTAGTAATCGATTCGGAGGTTCTCGTCGGGGGCGTGCGCGCGCGTGTCGGGGTGTCCGAAGCCGGCGGCCGCCACCGGAACGCCGAGTTCCTCGATAAACGCGTGATTCGGGCCCGAGCCGCCGATCATGGGGACGATTTGCATCGGGATGCCGTAGACCGGCTGGGCCGTGTCGGCGACGAGTTTCAGGAAGGGATGGTCCGGGTCGGTGCGTCCCGACGCCTCGCCGCCCATGACCTCGATCGCCACATCGGCGAATCCCTCGGCGTCGAGATGCTTTCTCAGGAGCTTCACGATCTCGGCCGGCTTCTGATCCGGCACCATGCGGAGATCGACCTTCGCCGTCGCGCGGGCCGGAAGGACGGTTTTCGATCCGGCCCCCTGGTAGCCCGCGTTCAAGCCGCAGATGGTGCAGGTCGGCTCGAAGACCTGCGCGACGTTGAGTGCCAGTCCCCCCTCCATGCCGCGCAGAAATCCCGTCACGCCATAGTCCTTCTTGAACGACTCGGCCATGTCGGGCAGCGCGCCCATCAATTCCAGGTCGCGCGCCGAGGGCGGGCGGACCGCGTCGTAGAAGCCGGGAATGCGAATCCGCTCATCGGGACCCTTCAGCGACGCAAGTGCCCAGGTCAGCCGCCAGGCGGCGTTCGCGATGATCGACCCCGCCAGTCCCGAATGCGCATCGCGCGACATCGTCTCGACCGAGAGTTCGACGTAGCAGATCCCCCTTAGCCCCGCGTAGAGGAGCGGAACCCCGCGGTGATCGAGGTAGCCGAACTCCCAGAGACACGCGTCCGCGGCGAGGCGTTCGCGATTCGCGCGAATGAAATCGTGGAGGTGAACGCTCCCCACTTCTTCCTCCCCTTCCACGACGAACTTGATCCGGCACGGAAGGTCGCCCCGCGCGGCGAGGAGCGCATCGATGGCGAGGAGGCGCGCGGTGAGGTGCCCCTTGTCGTCGCTCACGCCCCGGCCGTAGAGATGGCCGTCACGGATGGTCGGCGTGAAGGGGGGCGAGGCCCAGAGTTCGAGAGGCTCGGGAGGTTGCACGTCGTAGTGGTTGTAGATCAGGAGCGTCTTGTCGCTTCGTCCCGCCCGCTCCGCCACGACGACCGGAGGGCCGCCGGCGGTCGGGAGCGTCTCGACCTGGAAACCGCGCATGCGGAGCATGTCGGCCACGATGGCGGCGCACGCTTCCATCCCCAGCCCCTGCGCGGCGATGCTCGGCTGCGCCGCGTAGCGGGTGAGTTCGGCGAGGTTCTTGTCGAGATGGTCCTCGATGTAGCGGTCGAGCGCGGCGGAATCGGATGCGGAATTGGCCGGCGGCATGGGGTCGGCTCCTTCGGGTGGAATGCTCTCGTTCTTGGCGGCGGGCGTGCTGCCTTGTCGGTATCGGGCCTCAAACCCCTCTGGTAGGCTTGCCGTTACTCGAAGTCGGAATCGCACGAACCAAAGGGGGAAGCATGAAAGGGATCAACGAGACCATACCATCCATGGGGCTGCTCGTCCTGCGGCTCGGCACCGGCGGACTCCTCCTCTACGGGCACGGGCTGGGGAAGTTCATGACCTTCTCGAAGAGCGCGGCCTCGTTCGCCGACCCCATCGGCCTCGGGCCGGTGACGAGTTTCGCGCTCGTGGTCCTTGCGGAATTTTTCTGCTCCATCGCCATCATGCTGGGACTCGCGACACGACTTGCGGCGATTCCGATCGTGATCTTCGCCCTGGTGGCGGTGTTCGTCCAGCATGCCGCCGATCCCTTCGGGCAGAAGGAACTCGCGCGTCTCTACAGGGTGCCGGCACTCACGCTGATGGCCACCGGCGCGGGGCGGTTCTCGCTCGATCACCTGATCGGATCGGGCCGGAAGCCCCGGAAGTAGTTCCGAACGCGCGGGTCGTCCCTGAAACGAAACGCGGCGGGCCGATGACGCCCGATGCTGCCGGAGCCACCCACGTCCACGCATCACGAGCGCCTGAGAACGGATTCACGGGGTAGACGCCGCCAGGCATGTTTCCGAGCACGGCCGCGTTGTTCGCCGCGACCGGATAGGTGCCGCTGCTCTTCACCGCGAAGTCCTCGATGGCGAGCTGGAAGCGGTGCATGTTGGCTTTCGTGCTGCCCTCACGAGCGCGATCCTGCTTCGATCGCGCCGTGCGTGGCGCGGGGTGCTGCCTTGGGCTGCTGGAGGGTGGGAATCGCAAGGCGTGTGCCAGAAGGGGCTGGTCCGGTGGGATCATGGAGTGCAGCATGGAGTTCCAAGTAAGCGCGCCGTGGGGTCACCGGCGACAACTTGGCTGGATCGAGCCACGGGCAAGGGTTATTTCCCGGCGAGGAGGAGCCGTCATGGGAGAGGCCGTCCGATGATCCCGTGGAAAGAACTCGGCCGCGCGGTCGTCCCCGGAGAGACGGAGCCCTTGGTCCTCTCCCAACGCGAGGACGAATTCGTGATCCGAATCGGCCGCCACCCCCTGATGAGCAGCCGGGCACATGGTACCGAGGAGCTGCTGGCCGAGCTGGCATGCGCTGGCCTTGCGGGACGCGACGCGGCGCGAGTGCTCGTGGGCGGACTCGGAATGGGATTCACGCTGGCGGCCGCGCTGCGGCATCTGGGACATGACGCGCGGATCGTCGTTGCCGAGTTGGTTCCTGCGCTCGTCGCGTGGAACCGCGGCCCGCTGGCGCCGCTCGCTGGGCGGCCCCTCGACGACGCGCGTGTGACCGTGCGGGAAACGGACGTGGCCGAAGTGATGCGCGAGCAGGAGGACGCCCTCGATGCCATCTTGCTCGACGTCGACAACGGGCCGAGCGGATTGACGCGCGCGGCGAACGACTGGCTCTATTCCCACGCGGGCCTGCGCGCGGCCCATGGCGCCTTGCGGGGGCGTGGAGTGCTCGGCGTGTGGTCCGTCGCAACTGATCCCGCGTTCGCCCGGCGCCTCCGCGAGATCGGCTTCGATGTGGAGGAACGATTTGCCAGGGCCCGGCGCACCAAGGGCGGGCAGCACTCGCTATGGCTTGCTACGCGGGGGATGCGTTAGGCGGAGCGGGTCTCAGAAAACAAGCGCCGAGGCTAGTGCGGTAAGTTGGAGGCGGCACTGGGATTTGAACCCAGGAATAACGGTTTTGCAGACCGTCGCCTTAGCCACTTGGCTATGCCGCCCCCGCAAGTGATTGAGTATAGCGTGGTTGGCGGCTGGTTCAATCGGGCAAATCATGCAGGAGCGGCGGTCCAAGAGACCGTTGTTCCTCACGTGTCTGGCGAATCCGGGCACTCTGCCCTCCTTTGCCTCCGCATCTCGAGCAGTCACTTCGGCTCTTCTTCACCTCTCTTCGGTAATTGAGTGCCAGAGAAATTCGCCCCAGTCAGGTCCGCCCCCGAGAGCTGGGCGGCCCACAGGATTGCCTGTGAGAGGTCA
>JANOOP010000117.1:0-1833 GCA_031421415.1 Candidatus Eiseniibacteriota bacterium | reverse complement strand
GTGGGAGAAGCGTTGGGGCTACCGCACGAGATGGTGTGGCGGCAACCCTTCCCCGGCCCTGGGCTGGCGGTGCGCTGTTTGGGCGAGATCACCCCCGAACGGGTGGAGCGGCTCCGCGCGGCGGATAAGATTTTGACGGATGAGTTGTCCACGGCGGGGCTATTGAAGATGACGGGGACAGAGGGGTCGGCGCAAGCGTTCGCGGTTCACGTGCTCAACGTGAACCGACCGCCGCAGGTCACCCCGCCGCAGGACATGACCGTCAACGCGGGGACCACGGTCGAGCAGTATATCGATACAGGCGATTTTGACGGCAACATCGTCACGGTGACAAAACTCACGGGCCCCGCCTTCTTCACGGTCGTTTGGCGGCCTGAATATTATCCGTGGATTCTGCGGGTATCCCCGGCGGCGGAGGAGGGAGGGACGCATCCCGCATCGATCCGTGCCTCCGACGGCATCGACGTCGTCGACCGGAGTTTCTCGATCACGGTCATCGGCACGAATCATCCGCCGCTGCTGGGCCCGATCGATCCGATCGTCATGGCCGAGGGGGAGGAGGCGTCGAGACCGCTCGCGGCGTCCGATTCGGACGGCGATCCAGTCACGTTCACGAAAGCCAGCGGGCCTGGCTTTGTCACCGTCTCCACCGTCGATCCAGGAACCGGTTCCGCGGCCGGCTCGCTCGAGGCGCACCCGACGTTCGACGACGCCGGGTCGTACACCGCCGTCGTGCGGGCCAACGATGGGCGATCGTCGCAGGAGGTCTCGGTGAATGTCTCGGTCGCCGACGGCTATCCGGGCGACACTTCGTGGCGCATCGGAACGCTCGACGCGACGGCGGGGAATATCCTCCGTGCCACGGGGCTCGATGGGACGTTTTCCGCCTATCAAACGCCCTCGAGGTCGATGCTCTCGGTCACCTTCAGGCCGTACCCGGATCCGCCCGACTTTCCGACCCTCTCGGCCGGCACGACCGTGACGCTCTCCTCCCAGGCGGCCACGCGTGCCGAGACGATGAGTGGGGCTCAGTCGGGATGGTCGGTCGAGCTGCAAGCGCCCGTGGGTCAAGTGTTGGCCGTGGGCTCCTACACCAACGCCCTGCCCTCCGCGACCGATGTGCTCCCCGGCCTCCTGCTGATTCGGAGCGGCTTCGTCCAAGCCTCGGTGCCGGGCGGCTCGTTCGAGATTCATCAACTTCGATTCGGCGCTCTGAATTCCGTGGTCTCCCTCTGGGCGACTTTCGAGATCCCGATCTTCGGCGCCGTCACGTATCGCGGGGACGTTCGGTATCGCGCTTCCACCTTCCCGATCTCGATCGCGACGAGGAGCAGCCCCGTGGCGTTTGTCGGCGAGATGCTGGAGGTGACCGTGGAGGCGATCGCCGCGTTGCCACCGGTCTCCTTGTCGGTTTCGGATCTCCCCGTCGGCGCCTTGTTCGAACCGGGCTCGCCGGGGACGGCGACGCTTCGCTGGACGCCCGGCTTCGAAGACGTGGGGACCCGAACCGTTCGGTTTCACGGCGAGAGCGCGGTCGTGGATACGACCTCGGCGCTCTCGACGCTCCGGGTCGTGACGCGTTACCCGATCTCCGCGCCGCTCGAGGGGAACCGCCTCCACACGATCGTCTCGAATCTTGGGCCGATCGCCGACCTGCGGCCGGGCGCGAGCAACGCTCCCGTCTTCACCCACATGAACGGGTCGACCCTTCCGGCCGCGAGCGCTGCCGGAATCTGGCTCGGCGCGCTCGCCGGCGGCGATGCGCGACTGGCCATCGGTGACGGGGCGAGCGAATTCGTGCCGGGGCCAATGTCGAACGGCGGAGCCTCGCCG
>JANOOP010000116.1:0-4217 GCA_031421415.1 Candidatus Eiseniibacteriota bacterium | reverse complement strand
GCGCGTCTTCTTGTACTGGTTCCGCACCTCCAGCGCCTGGATCCGCCGCTCCAGCGCCTCCTCCGCCGTGTGCTGAAGATCGATGTCGATCGTCGTGTAGACGCGCATCCCGCCCTCGTAGAGTTGATTCGAGCCGTACCGCTCGTCGAGGTACTGGCGGACCATCTCCATGAAGTAGGGGGCCTGGCGCGCGTCGTAGCGCGTCTTCGTGACGCCGAGCGGCGCCTCGCTGGACGCCTCGTACTGCGCGCGCGAGATCCGCTTGTTATCCAGCATGGAGGCGAGCACCAGGTTTCGCCGCTTCAGCGCCCGCTCCGGCTCGCGCCGCGGCGAATAGTCACGTGGATTGCGCGGGAGACCGGCGATCAGGGCGCACTCGGGGAGCCCCAGGTCGCCGACCTGCTTCCCGAAGAAGACCTTCGCCGCGGCGTCGAGGCCGTAGGCACCCTCGCCGAAGTAGATCTGGTTCAGGTACATCTCGAGAATCTCGTCCTTCGTGTAGGTCTGCTCGATGCGGATGGCGAGGACGGCTTCCTTGATCTTCCGCGTGAGGGTCTTCTCGTGGGTGAGGAAGAGGTTTCGCGCCAGCTGCTGCGTGATGGTGCTCCCCCCCTGCTCGGCCCGTCCCGCCGCGATGTCTTTCACGAGAGCGCCGAGGAGACGGATCGGGTCGATCCCCCAGTGGCTGTAGAAGCGGCGGTCCTCGATGGAAAGAATGGCGTCCACCATGGTCTTGGGGATCTGGCGGAGCGGGATGATGTTCCGGTTCTCCTTGTAGAACTCGTGAACCATCTTCCCGCCGATGTCGTAGACGATCGTCTTGACCGGGGGAGCGATGGTCTGGAGGCTGGCGGGCGAGGGGAGGTCTTTCTGGAGCCAGTTCGCGACGCCGACGCCGACGCCCACCGTCCCGCAGAGCAGGACGACCAGGACGGCGGCCGTGACTTGGAGCATCCGTTGCCAGCGCGCGCTCACGCGACTTCCTTTGCCACGGGAGAAATCGAGTTGAGGGGAAGAATCGTGACCACGCTAGGGAAGGGGCCGGGGACGGTCAAGGGCCAATTCCCCGGCCGGCGCCGGCCGGCGCCCTTGCGCTCCGCGCGCTTCCGCCGTCGCGCTCGACCTGATAGAGTTCGCGCCCTATGACCGACGCCCGCCTCCGCACCGAACTCGAACGCCAGCTCGCCGTGATCCGCACGGGAACCGAGGAGATCCTCCCCGAGGCGGAGTTCGTGCGCAAGCTGGAGCGCTCCCTCGCGACCGGAACCCCGCTCCGCGTGAAGCAGGGCTTCGATCCGACGGCTCCCGACATCCATCTCGGGCACACGATCGGGCTGCGCAAGCTGCGCGCGTTTCAAGATCTGGGACACCAGGTCGTGCTCATCGTCGGCTCCTACACGGCCCTCGTGGGCGATCCCAGCGGCCGCTCCGCCACGCGTCCCCGCCTGACGGAGGAGGACGTGCGCGCCAACGCGCAGACCTACCTCGATCAGTTCTTCAAGGTGGTCGACCGCGACCGGACCGAGGTGCGCTGGAACGGCGAGTGGTTCTCCGAGATGAAGTTCAAGGAAATCCTCCATCTGGCGGCGCAGTACACGGTGGCGCGAATGCTGGAGCGCGACGACTTCGAGAAGCGGTATCGCGCGGGAGAACCGATCGGCGTTCATGAGTTCCTCTATCCGTTGATGCAAGCCTACGACTCGGTCGTGATCCGCTCCGACGTGGAGATCGGCGCCACCGAGCAGAAGTTCAATCTCCTCGCCGGCCGCGACATTCAGATCGCCTACGGCCAGGAGCCCCAGGCGATCCTGACGCTCCCCGTGCTCGAGGGCCTCGACGGCGTGCGCCGCATGAGCAAGAGCCTCGGCAACTACATCGGAGTCGCCGAGCCGTCGAGCGAGATCTTCGGCAAGACGATGAGTCTTCCCGATCGATTGATCGTCCGCTATTTCCGCCTGGTCACCGACGCGACGCCGGCCGAGTGCGACGAGGCCGCGCGCGCCCTCGCCGACACGAGCGTGAATCCGATGTCGTGGAAGAAGGCGCTCGCGCATCGCCTGGTGCGCCTGTATCACGGCGCCGACGAGGCCGATCGCGCGCGCGATGAATTCGAGAAGCAATTCTCACGCCGCGAGACGCCGAGCGAAATGCCCGTCGTCCACGTCGCGCCGGGCAAATTCCGCGCTCGCGATCTGATGATGCGCGCCTTCCCCGATCAGTACACCGGAAGCGCCGCGGGTGCGCTGTTCAAACAGGGCGCCGTTCACCTGAACGGGGAGCGCGTTCTCGACCCCGCGAGCGAGGTGGAATTGGCCTCCGGCGAGGCGGCGGCGGTGGTCTTCAAGGTGGGGCGGAAGTACGCCAAGGTCGTCGGCGGGCCGTAGATCGGCTACTCCCGGGGCGGGGCTCCGGAAGAAAAAATGCAAATTGTTGCAAAATTGTCAGTTAAGCCTGTTGACAGAGCCGGAATCGTCCGCTATCTTTCTCCTTGCGACGGGCAGAGAGCTTGACCTTCATTCCTGCCGGTTGCCGCAAGGTTTGGCCGATGCTGCTTCGGCGGGTCGGCCTCCTGTCTCGCAGCAACATTACTTCGTTGACACGCTGCGTCTGAAAGCGGTAACTTCGCGGTTCGCCCTAATTTCGGCGACTCGCGCAAGTCGCGTGTTCGCTCTTTGACAAACGAATAGCGCACGCTGTGATGTGGAGCCCTGGAGGAATCTTTCCCGGCCCTCGGGTTGGGGAGATCCTTGTCAATGAGCGGGGTCCAAAGGACCCCGTAGTAGGTGTTGAAGGATAAACTTCGGAGAGTTTGATCCTGGCTCAGAACGAACGTTGGCGGCGTGGATTAGGCATGCAAGTCGAACGCGAAAGGGTAGCAATACCCGAGTAAAGTGGCGAACGGGTGAGTAACGCGTAGGGAACCTGCCTTCGAGAGGGGGATAACACTCCTAACGGGGTGCTAATACCGCATGAAACTACGGAGTCACCTGGCTCTGTAGTCAAAGGTGGCCTCTGTTTACAAGCTACCACTCGAAGATGGTCCTGCGTCCCATTAGCTAGTTGGCGGGGTAACGGCCCACCAAGGCGACGATGGGTAGCCGATCTGAGAGGATGACCGGCCACACTGGGACTGAGATACGGCCCAGACTCCTACGGGAGGCAGCAGTCGAGAGGCTTCGGCAATGGGGGAAACCCTGACCGAGCGACGCCGCGTGGAGGATGAAGGCCTTTGGGTTGTAAACTCCTGTCATGTGGGAAGAAACGCTACCGTTCGAATAGGGCGGTAGTTTGACGGTACCACAAGAGGAAGCTCCGGCTAACTCCGTGCCAGCAGCCGCGGTAATACGGGGGGAGCGAACGTTGTTCGGAATCACTGGGCGTAAAGGGTGCGTAGGCGGCCAAATAAGTGAGGTGTTAAATCCTCCGGCTCAACCGGAGAACCGCATTTCATACTGTTTGGCTTGAGTGCAGCAGAGGAGACTGGAATTCCCGGTGTAGCGGTGAAATGCGTAGATATCGGGAGGAACACCAGTGGCGAAGGCGAGTCTCTGGCCTAATACTGACGCTGATGCTCGAAAGCTAGGGGAGCAAACGGGATTAGATACCCCGGTAGTCCTGGCCGTAAACGGTGAGCACTAGGTGTTGGAGGCATCGACCCCTCCAGTGCCGCAGCTAACGCATTAAGTGCTCCGCCTGGGGAGTACGGTCGCAAGATTGAAACTCAAAGGAATTGACGGGGGCCCGCACAAGCGGTGGAGCATGTGGTTTAATTCGACGCAACGCGAAGAACCTTACCCAGACTTGACATGCACAGGACCGGTGTTGAAAGACACCTTCCCTTCGGGGCCTGTGCACAGATGCTGCATGGCTGTCGTCAGCTCGTGTCGTGAGATGTTGGGTTAAGTCCCGCAACGAGCGCAACCCTTGTCGTTAGTTGCCATCATTCAGTTGGGCACTCTAATGAGACTGCCGGTGGTGAACCGGAGGAAGGTGGGGATGACGTCAAGTCCTCATGGCTCTTACGTCTGGGGCTACACACGTGCTACAATGGCCGGTACAAAGGGTTGCAAGACCGCGAGGTGGAGCCAATCCCAAAAAGCCGGCCTCAGTTCGGATTGAAGTCTGCAACTCGACTTCATGAAGTCGGAATCGCTAGTAATCGCTGATCAGCAGGCAGCGGTGAATACGTTCCCGGGCCTTGTACACACCGCCCGTCA
>JANOOP010000115.1:0-2880 GCA_031421415.1 Candidatus Eiseniibacteriota bacterium | reverse complement strand
GTGACAATCCGGTAAAAATAGACACCCGACCCGAGGCGAACCCCGGCCGCATTCCGGCCGTCGATGGCGAAGTCGTGGATTCCCGCTCCGAGGAATCCATCGTGAAGCGTCCGGATCGCCCTTCCGTTGACGTCGTGGAGGGTAACGCGTGCACGTCCCGCCCGCGCGGTTCGCACGGTGAGATTTCCGCCGGGGTTGAGTGGGTTCGGGGCCACGACGGCGCGGAGCGAGCCGGGGACGACGACGCGAAGCGTCATGATCGCCGAGAAGTCGGCGCCTCCGGCAAGAGATCCTTCGAGCGAGAGAACCCGATCCCAGGACCCGGTGGGGAGATCGATGAAGAGCGCGCGGAATTCGGAACCGCTGAAGCAGACGCTCCGCTCGGGGATGCCGTTGCCATCGCGATCTTCGGGAGTCGGAGGGCCGGCCCCCACGATCTCGCCGATCGTCACGGGACCGGCCTCCCCGTGCCAGACGAGACGCACGGTGCCCGAGATCGACGCGAGCGGGAAGGCGTTCTCGATCGGCTCGAGTTGGAAGCACCAGGCATCACGCGGCGATGCCAGTCGAATGTCGGCAGCTCCGCTCGACTCCCAGGCGCGCGCGGTTCCGGATTCCAGGACGGCAGCCGTCGTCTTGTCGGTGGCCGTGTCGAATCCGTCCGAAACCGTGACGGTCACGAGGAAGATCCCCGCCGACGCATAGGAGTGTCCCGTCGTCGCACCGATACCCACGGCACCGTCCCCGAAATCCCACGTCGTTGCCAGGCGGTCGTTGTCGGGGTCGCTGCTCGCGGCCGACGACATCGGGAGGGGCGTCCCGCGCACACCCGTGTAAGGCCCACCCGCGTTTGCGACCGGCGCGCGGTTCGGCCCCCGCACGCGAAGCGTCGTCTCGAACGTGGCGGAGCGATCGCTCGCCGCGGTGAGGCGAATGGTGAACGACTGCGCATGCCCGAGGTAGGGCGTCCAGAAGAGCGTGCCGCCGGTGAGACCGGGGTCCGCGTCGAAGCGCGCGCCGTTGCCGGCGGGGAGCGCGCTCAGGTCGGCGGTGAGCGTGGTGAGAGGATCACCGTCGGGATCGAACGCCGGAACGTGCAGCCGAAACGGCTGCCCATCGGTGAGATCGAGCTCGCGGGGGATGTCGATGTAGGGGGCCGGCTCGAATCCGGTGGAGGCTAGGTAGCGCGCCACTCCCGCGAGACGCCGGAGATCGGTGACCGAAGCGAGATGGTTCGCCCCTTGCCCGACGACGATCGCGGTCGTGAACTCCACGGACTCCCCCGGGTCGAGGTTCAGGGGGCCGGAACCGAGGATGATCCGCTTGTCGAGAGGATGGTCGTCCAGCCAGCCGGAGCCGGCGACAGGGTCTCCATCAAAGCGGTAGGTCGTGACTGGCGCGTTCTTGTCATTGGAGGCATGGAGCGGCTCGCCGATGGGGTCCCGCCCCTGCAGGTAGCGATACGATCGCGGCGCCGTCGTGGGGTAGGCCGCCACGTCGGCCGTGTGATAAGTCTGAAAGGCTCTGCATGGAAGCATCCCGCCGTCCGAGCCCGATCCTCCCAGCCAGACGATACCCAGCGCGGGGGGGGTCGCCGCGAACACGTTGTCGAACGCGGTGGAGTTGTAAACGTATCCCATCTCGAGCGCCCGGTCGTATCCCGCCAGGTCGTCCGACGGGTTTCCGATGTCGGGGTCGGCGAAGGCGCCGACAAACGTGCTCTCGATCGTCGCGGCCGATCGATTCGTCAGCCGGTAGCGAACGATCGCGATGTTGGCGAGCGGCCCCGTCCCTCCGTAGACGAACGTGGTCTGCCTCAACTCGACGCCGATCGGATAACTCGGCGCCCCGTACTCCAAGGCCGCCGCTCTCGGGCCGGGGTCAAGGTCGTGACTCAGCGACCAGAGAAGCGACTTCCCTTCGATCTTCGGCGTTCCCGTTCCGGTGATCGGTGCTCCGTCAACGATTGGCCAGGCCAGGTAGTCGGGGCTCGACAGCTCGCCCCGCTCCAGGCGGTAGGTTCGAAATCGAGGCTCGAAGGGCGGCGCGATTCCCCCGACGATCGCTCCCGGCGCGAACTCGGTGTCGCCGCCTCCTCGGGACATCCGAACGAGGGAGGCGACCTTGCCGCCGAGCCACGGCCCCGTCCCGAAGAGGATCGAGGTGGTGGCGGAGGGAGGGTAGAAGAGCCCGCCACGAATGCTCCGCGATTCGAACCCCGTCTGACCGGCATTCGAGACGAGCAAGTTGAACGCACTCGTGTGGAGGGTGTCGCTGTCGGTGATCGCCAGCTGCAGCCTGGTGTTCGCGACTCCGAATTCGACACTGTCGGTCGCACGAAACGTGAGCGCATAGCAGAGGCACCCCTCGACCGGCGCCCCCGCTACCGGCGGCGTCCAGGTAAAGGTCCCAGACTGGAAGGATGGATCGGTGACGAAGGTCGCGCCGAATGAGGTCGCCGATGTCGGATCGAGCGTCAGGCTGGTGAGGGGAACCCCATCTGGAGACGAAGCCGAGACCGAAAACGAAACCGAGGTCAGAGGAATTCCCCCGACCTTCGGCGGCGCCGTCACGAGCGGCCGAGCGCCGTGGACCACGACATCTATGTCTCGCGTTGTCGTCGCGCCGGAGGTGTCCGTCGCGCTGAAATGTAGCGGGTAGATCCCCTTCGTTTGCGGGGTCCAAAGCAGGAGCCCATTCCGGTTCTCATTCGACGTCGTGAAGGAGCGCGCATCGCCGGGTGGAATCGCGGAATCGTCGACTGTGAGGGAGACGATCGGATCGAGGTCGAGGTCGATGACCTGCACCAGAACCCGGCCCTCCTCTCCGGTGTGCATCACGTCCGGCTGGATTAGGACCGAGGGCGGAAGGGGATTGGGG
>JANOOP010000114.1:0-1766 GCA_031421415.1 Candidatus Eiseniibacteriota bacterium | reverse complement strand
ATGGCATACATATCCCATGCCTGCTCTCTCCCGTTTCGATGCCGCGCTCCAGAAGGAGTTTGCTGCCCAACTCCCCACCCTCTGGCCCCCGCTCAAGGGGTCGCTTTCCGAGATCCGTAAACCCTGTATCCGTCCCCAGTGCCCGGCCTGCACCCGCGGCGACAAACATCCCGCCTTTCTCTGGACCTTTACCGAGCAGGGCCGCCGCCGCTGCCTCTACGTGCCGCCCGAACTGGTGCCGCGGCTGCGCCAAGCCTTGGAGAACGGTCGCCGCCTGGAGGTTCGACTCGCCGCCCTCGGCCCGGCCTGGCTGCGCGCCTGGCGCCAACAACGCGACACCACCCCCACGAAAGGCTGACGCCACGACCCTGCACCGCCTCCGCTACTGTCCCGAGTGCCTGCGCAAGCAACAGGAGATTGACCACCTGCGCGAAGAAGTCGCCCGCCTCAAAGGCTGTCTGCGCCACCAAGAACGCACCGCCCGCGAAGGAGTCTTTGGCTCCTCCACCCCCTCCTCGAAGATCCCGCTCAAGCCCAGTGCTCCGCCGAGCGAGCCGTCGCAGCAGGGCGGGGCGCGGATGGGCCACTGCGGTCACGGGCGACGGGCTGTGCCCACCGCCGAAGCCGACCGTGTACAACGGATCCCCGTCGGCGCACGCTGCCCGGACTGCGGTGGCCCGTTGCACGCCAAGGGCACCGCCGCCCGCTCCGTGCTGGATGTCGAACCGCTGCGCCGTCAACTCATTGCCTATCAACTGGAGCAGAAGTACTGCCCCCGCTGTCGGCGCGCCGTGGCCGCTCGCGCCCCGGGCGTGTTGCCCCGTCACCTGGTGGGCAACCGCCTGCTGGCCCATGTGGCCGTGCAGCATTACGTCTATGGAGTGACGCTCGGCCAGTTGGACAACCAATTGGGCGTCGGCTACGGCACCCTGGTCGGCGCGCTGCACCAGTTGGCTCGACGCTTCGAGCCGCTCGTCGAACGACTGGTGCGGGACTATCGGCGCGCGCCGGTCAAACACGCCGACGAAACCGGCTGGCGCACCGACGGACGCAACGGCTACGCGTGGCTGTTTGCCACCGACTCGCTCAGCCTCTACCGCTTCCGCCAGAGCCGCGCGGCCCACGTCGCCCAACAAGTCTTGGGTACCCGGCCCTTACGCGGCGTGCTGGTGGTCGATCGCTACCACGCCTACAACCGTTCCCCCTGTGCGCTGCAATACTGCTACGCGCACCTGCTGCGGGACGTGCAGGACCTGGAGAAAGAGTTCCCCGGCCAACCCGAAGTCCAGCACTTCGTGGCCGCGCTGGCCCCGCTGCTGGCGCGGGCCATGCATCTGCGCGGACTGAAGCTGAGCGCGGCGCAATTCCGTCAGCAGGCGGCGCAGACCCGCCGCGAGATCGAGGCGGTGACGACCGCGGCGGCCCAGCACCCGGCCATTCAGAAAATCCAGAACCTCTTCCGCGAGAAGGCGGATCGGCTCTACCACTGGGCCCGGGATCGAGCCGTGCCGGCGGACAACAATCGGGCCGAGCGGGAACTGCGCCCGCTGGTGATCGCGCGCAAGATCAGTTTCGGATCGCAATCGGAGGCCGGGGCACACACGCGGGAAGTACTGATGAGCGTGCTGCACACCCTGCGCAAGCGCAGCGAGGAGGTGACCACGACCTTCCGCGCGATGCTGGACCGCCTGGCCGAAGACCAGACCACCGATCTATATTCGTTGCTGACTCGCTGCGACACCTCCTGACTCCGCCGAAATCCGCGC
>JANOOP010000113.1:0-1779 GCA_031421415.1 Candidatus Eiseniibacteriota bacterium | reverse complement strand
CTTCGACATCCGTTGGCTCCTCATCGGGGGTTTTTCGCCACTCTCGGCCGCTCTCGCGAGCCCAAAAAAGTGCATTAAGTATGCGCCTTTTCCGGGCGCTCTGCAACGCGCGCCGGCGGGCCATGCGCGCGTCCTAGCCTTCTAACCCCGCACCGCCGGGCCGGTTCATCGCTACGGGCGGCCTCTGGCCCCCTCCTTGCACCGATCCAGCCATGATGTGTAAGCGCTGACCCCCACGGAGGGGGATCGCAGGGTCCAATTCCGTACAGGGGGTACACCATGTCGCGCCCGGCTCACCATCCCTACGTCGGAACCGTAACCCTCATTTCATTCCTCGCGTTCCTTGGCGCCCCTGCTTCGGCGTGGGCGGCCGTCCCGGTGCTGACCGTCCCCGGTCCGCAGGCGGTCCTCGAAAAGCAGCTGCTCGCGTTCGACGTCTCCGCGACCGATGCCGACGGTCAGACGGTGCAGCTGCGCGCATTCAGCCTGCCGCTCGGGGCCACCTTCCTCGATCGCCGGAACAACAGTGGCTCCTTCGCCTGGACTCCCGCCTCCGATCAGGCGGGGAATTACACGGTCACGTTCCGCGCCGACGACACGTTCGGCGGGATCGACCAGAAGAACGTGGCGATCGCGGTCGCCAACGCGAACGCGCCGCCGGTGCTCGGCTTCATCGCCGACCGCACGATCGATCCGGGGACGATGGCCATTCTCTCCTTCTGGGCGCTGGACGACGACGGCGATCCGCTCGTCTTCAGAGTGGACGGGTTGCCGGCCTATGGTCAGTTCACCGACTTCGGAGACGGCACCTCGGGGATGATCCTCGCGCCGACCCTCTCCACGCCGCCGGGGACGACCACGATGACGATGAACGTCACCGACGGTCTCGACGTGACTTCGCAATCGTTCCAAGTAACCGTCTTCGGGGCCGCCGTGCAGCACCCGCCGACGCTGGCGCCGTTCGACGCGCCGGCCGTCGCGGAGGCGGCCACCGCGTCTGCGTTGTTGCAGGGAAGCGATCCCGATGGAGGCGTCCTTGCCTGGTCGAGCACGCTCCCCAGTTTCGCGACGTTGACCCCGCTTTCGAGTGCGCCCGGCTCGGCCTCGGCGCGACTCGACCTGGCTCCGGGCTACTGCGCCGCGGGGGATCACGCCGCGACCGTCACCCTGAGCGACGGCACGTACACCGATCAGCGAAATTTCACGCTCCACGTCACCGACACGCCGCGCACGCCGCTTTGGAGCGCGCCGGCGGAGGGGACGACGGCCAACGCCCTTGTCGGCTCGGAATTGACGGTCGATCTCGCCGCGTCCGATCCGGACGAGGCGTGCGGGACCGCGGCGCCGGTTCTCTCCATCGCGGCCTCCGACGCGGGCAGCGCGCTCACGCTCACGCTCGGCGCGGGGACGCTTCGCCTGCTCGCGAACAGCGCCGGCGTCTTTCGCGTGACGCTCCGCGCGACCGACGCGACCGATCCGCTTCGCTACGCCGATCGGTCGCTCACCGTCGTCGCGACCGAGGCCGGCCGCGTGGCCGAGGCGGTCGCGTGGTGCCAGCCGCGCCAGATCCGGCTCCAGACCGGATCGGATTGGGTACGGGTCTATGTGGAGCCGATTGCCGGCACGTTCTCACTCGAGGACGTCGATCCCGCGTCATTCCGGCTGACCGCGTGGGAGGGCGCCGGGAATGGCGCCGAACTCACACCCCTCGCGGAAGGCGTGCTGAAGGGAACCGACGCCAACGAGAACGGCGCTCTCGAATTTCGCCTCACGTTCATG
>JANOOP010000112.1:0-5809 GCA_031421415.1 Candidatus Eiseniibacteriota bacterium | reverse complement strand
CAGGCGTTGATGCTCCGGCTTTCTTCCCTGGCTTGACCGCCGCCAAACCGCCGCCCCTAATCCCATAGTCGAATAGCGCCGGGCCCCGGGAGTGTGGGATGCTTGATCCTGGGTCTGCGCGGCAGCCGTGCCCGAACCTCCACGGGCGGGCCGCCGGCGCGGAACCCGCCTGCTACCCATGAACATCCTTCACCGCGCCGTCCTCGCCTCCTTCGACCGCCCGCGGGTCGTGGTCTTCGCGTGCGTCGTCCTCACGCTCCTGGCCGTCGTTGCCTCGCTCGGCATCCGGGTCGATACCGATCCCGAGAACATGCTCGCGGCGACGCAGCCCGACCGCGTGGCCTACGACCGCCTGAAGGAGGACTTCGGGCTCCACGATCTGATTGTCGTCGGCATCGTCGACCCTCAGGGCGCGTTCCGACCGGAGACGCTCGGCCCCGTGGCCGCCGCCATCGACTCCATTCTCGAGATCCCCGGCGTCATCCCCGAGGACGTCGTGAGCCTCACGACCACCGACAACCCGCAGTCCGAGGCCGACCTCGTCTCTATCCACCCGGTCATGGGGAGGGTCCCGGCGACCGCCGCGGAGGCGGAGTCGCTCCGCCTGGCGATCGCGGGGAATCCCTACCTGAACGAGGTCATCGCCTCCGCGAACGGAGACGCGGTGGCGATCTATGTTCCAATCGAGTCCAAGGACCGGTCGGTCGCGGTGGCGGGGGCCATCCGGCGCATCCTCGACTCGGGACTTCCCCCCGGCGTGCGCTACCACCTGGCGGGACTTCCGATCGCCGAGGACACCTTCGGCCACGAGATGTTCGTGCAGATGGCGGTCGTGGCGCCGCTCGCCTTCCTCGTGATCTTGATCCTCGTCTTCTTTCTATTCGGCGAGCCGTCGTTCCTGCTTCCGGTCGGCGCGATCGCGGTGCTCTCGGTGATCTGGACCATGGCCTGCCTGATCGGCATGGGCTTCACCGTCCACATCATGAGCTCGATGATCCCTGTCTTTCTCATGCCGATCGCGATCCTCGACGCGGTCCACATCCTGAGCGAATTCCAGTTACAGCGACGCCTCCATGTCGTCCGCCGCGACGCGGTCGACGCGACGATGCGCGCCCTCTATCGTCCGGTCACGTTCACCTCGATCACGGCCGCGGTGGGATTCGCCTCGCTCGGCTTCGCCAACATTCCACCGGTGCGGGTCTTCGGCGTCTTCGTGGCGGTCGGAATCGCGATCGCCTGGATCCTGACGCACACGCTCCTGCCTGCCCTCTTTGCCCTTCTCCCGCTCCGGGCGGCCAAGCCGGTCGGGCAGGCGGGGGCCAGCCGCTTCTCGCCCGCGCTCCGCTGGATCGGCGCCTTCGCCTTCCGGCGCGCGCGCCTCGTGCTTCTGGTGTCGCTTCTCTTCTTCGCCCTCGGCGCCGTCGGCATTTCGCGGCTTCATAGCGACGACAATCCCGTTCGGTGGTTCCGCGCCGGGCATCCGATGCGCGTGGCGCACGACGCACTGAACTCCCGCTTCGGGGGTACCTACATGGCGCACGTGATCGTCGACGCCGGGGTGGGGGGAGCGGCGCAGCGCGCGGAGACGGTGGCCTGGATGGACCGTTTTCAGCGCCACCTGGAGCAGGATCCCGCCGTGGGAAAGACCTCCTCGGTGGCCGACATCGTGCGGCGGCTGAACCGGGTGATTCACGAGGGGAACGCCGGCTTCGACCGCATCCCGGCCGCGTCGGACGAGGTCGGACAGCTCATCTTCCTCTTCCAGGGATCGGGCGATCCGGACGATCTCGACAACTACCTCGACCACGAGGCGCGCCGCGCGAACATCTGGGTCCAGATGCGGGACGGCGATAATCATGCGATGGAGCGGGTCGAAGCGGAGGCCGCGGCATTCCTGGTGCGCGATCCTCCTCCCGACGGCGCCGCGATCGCCTGGTCGGGGCCCAACCACATCAACGTCGTCTGGCAGCGGCTCATGGTGAGCGGGATGATGAAGTCGATTCTCGGGAGTTTCGTGGTGATCTTTTTTCTGATGGCGCTGGAGTTCCGCTCCTGGCCGGTCGGGCTCCTCTGCATGGTGCCGCTGAGCGTGGAGATCGTGGCGTCGTACGGCGCCATCGGGCTCGCCACCGGGCGGTATGACATGCCGATCGCGGTCTGCTCCACGCTGGCGCTCGGGCTCTCGGTCGACTTCGCCATTCATTTCCTGGAGCGGGTCCGGGTTCGCTTTCACGAAACGCGCGATCTCGCGGACGCGGTGGCGTACGTCTTCGGCGCGCCGGGGCTGGCGATCGTCCGAAACGCGATCGTGATCTCGCTCGGATTCCTGCCGCTTGTCTTCTCGACGCTGACTCCCTACGTGACGGTGGGGTTCCTCTTCGCGGGGCTCATGATCGCGGGAGCGGTCGCGACCCTCTTCGTGCTCCCCGCGCTGCTCCGCGTCCTGGGGGCGAGGGCCCTGGCATGATCGCGCTCCGAGTGGTCCGCCTCTTCTTCGCCGTTGCCCTCCTCGTCACACTGGCGTCGCCCGCGCCCGCCCCGGCGCTGGCGCTCCCCGAGGGTGGCGCGCTCATGGAGCGTTGCGTGAAGGTGTGGTACTACGGCGGGGGCGACGCGATCGCCAAGTTGCGAATGGAGATCGTCGATCGCGGGGGAGGGAAGCGCTATCGGGTGATGACGATGCTCCGGAAAAACGTCGGAGCGAAGGGAGAGCAGCGATATCTGATCTACTTCCACGAGCCGGGGGACGTCCGGCGGATGACTTGCATGGTCTGGAAGCACGCCGGCGCGAACGACGAACGCTGGATGTTCGTCCCGGCGGCGAACCGCGTCCGCCGCGTGGCGGCGCCGGAACGGTCGCGGTTCCTCGGCTCCGACTTCACGCGGGAAGAATTCTCGGGTGGGGACGCATCGGCCGACCTGCACCGGGTAGACCGCTACGAATTGCTCGAGGGGCGCCCCTGCTGGGTGGTGGAAAGCGTCCCGAAGAAGCCCGTGGAGTACACGCGCATGACGACCTGGGTCGACACGACGACATCGATCCCTTGGAAGCAGGAGTTCCGCGATCGGCGGGGGGAGGTTTTCCGGACCTTCACGGCCGACAAGGTGCTCGAGATAGCCGCGCCGGGCGGGCGCCGGATCCCGACTATCATGGAGCGGACGCTCTGGGCGCGGGACAGGGCGAGCTATACGCGGCTCGTCACGGAGGCGATCCTGTACGACGTGGGGCTCAGCGATGCCGACTTCGTACAGGGGCGCCTAAGCGTTTCCCTCGATGCGTGGTACCGAGGGGAGCGGCCCTGAGGCACACTCCTCCGCCCGGACCGGTGTTTCTTGCTCCCGACCGCCAGGCACAGTAGAATCCGCGGCTGAGTCGTCGTTTCGCCGAACCGCATCCCTCTTCGGTCGATCCGGGAGACTGAATGCCCCGCGCCGCATCGTTCCTCGACGCAACCGTCGGCAAGAAAGCCGTCATGGCCGCCACCGGCCTGGTTCTCTTCGGCTTCGTCGTCGTCCACATGATTGGGAATCTCCAGGCCTACATCGGGCCGGAGTCGCTCAATGCCTACGGCCTGTGGCTTCGTGAACTCCTTCACGGCGCCGGCCTCTGGATCGCGCGCGGGGTGCTGCTCCTCGCCGTCATTCTCCACGTCTGGGCGGCAGTCGGCCTGACGATCGAGAACCGGAAGGCGCGCCCCGTCGGCTACCGCCAGCGCCGCTGGGAGGAGTCGACCTACGCCTCCCGGACGATGGTCTGGTCGGGCCCGATCCTCGCGCTCTTCATCGTCTACCACCTCCTCCACCTCACCACCGGGAACGTCCATCCGAACTTCGTGGAGGGGGACGTCTACCACAACTTCGTGGCCGGCTTCCGCGTCGTGCCGGTCTCCGCGTTCTACGTCGTCGCGATGCTCTGCCTGGGCCTTCACCTCTACCACGGGGTTTGGAGCATGCTCCAGACGCTCGGACTCTCGCACCCGCGGTGGAATCCGCTTCGGGCCGCGTTCGCGGGGACGATCACGACCGTGGTTGTCCTGGGCAACATCTCCTTCCCGATCGCGGTGCTCCTCGGGATCGTCCGCTAGCGGGGGAACGTGACCATGGAACTGAACGCCAGCATCCCCTCGGGGCCGATCGACAAGAAGTGGGAGAAGCACCGTTTCGAGATGAAGCTGGTGAACCCCGCGAACAAGCGGAAGTACCACGTCATCGTGGTCGGCACGGGCCTCGCCGGCGCCTCCGCGGCGGCCAGCATGGGCGAGCTCGGCTACAACGTCTCCGCATTCTGCTTCCAGGACAGCCCGCGCCGCGCCCACTCCATCGCGGCGCAGGGCGGCATCAACGCGGCGAAAAACTATCAGAACGACGGCGACAGCATCCACCGCCTCTTCTACGACACCATCAAGGGGGGCGACTTCCGCGCCCGCGAGGCGAACGTCCATCGCCTGTCCGAGATCTCGGTGAAGATCATCGATCACTGCGTCGCGCTCGGCGTTCCCTTCGCCCGCGAGTACGGCGGGCTCCTCGCCAACCGTTCCTTCGGCGGCGCCCAGGTCTCGCGCACCTTCTACGCGCGCGGCCAGACCGGGCAGCAGCTCCTGCTCGGCGCCTACTCGGCGCTCATGCGGCAGGTGGACGCCGGGACGGTCACGCTCCATCCGCGCGAGGAGATGCTCGAACTGATCGTGGTCGACGGACGCGCGCGCGGCATCGTCACGCGAAACCTGATCACCGGAGCGGTGGAGTCGCACCTGGCCGACGCGGTCTGCCTGGCGACGGGGGGCTACGGAAACGTGATGTTCCTGGCCACCTACGCCAAAGGCTCGAACGCCACGGCCATCTGGCGCGCTCACAAGAAGGGCGCGGGTTTCGCAAACCCCTGCTACACGCAGATCCACCCGACCTGCATTCCCGTGAGCGGCGACCATCAGTCGAAGCTGACGCTGATGAGCGAGTCGCTCCGAAACGACGGACGGATCTGGGTTCCGAAGAAGAAGGGCGACGCGCGGTCGCCGGATCAGATTCCGGAAGACGAGCGCGACTACTACCTGGAGCGCAAATACCCCTCGTACGGCAATCTCGCGCCACGCGACATCGCCTCTCGCGCCGCCAAGCAGGCGTGCGACGACGGACGAGGCGTCGGGCCGGGCGGGTTGGGCGTCTATCTCGATTTTTCCGCCGCCATCCAGCGCCTGGGAGAGGACGCCATTCGCGAGAAGTACGGCAACCTCTTCGAAATGTACGAGCGGATCACCGACGAGAACCCGTACAAGGTGCCGATGCGAATCTATCCGGCCACCCACTACACGATGGGTGGGCTCTGGGTGGACTACAACCTGATGAGCACCATCCCGGGTCTCCATGTCCTGGGCGAGGCGAATTTCTCCGACCACGGCGCGAACCGCCTCGGGGCGAGTGCCCTGATGCAGGGGCTGGCGGACGGCTACTTCGTGATTCCGTACACCATCGGAAACTACCTGGCCTCGACCAAGCTGGATGAGATCGGCGCCGACCATCCCGAGGTGAAGCGCGCCGAGGCGGAGGTGGCCGAGCGGACGAAGAGGCTTCTCTCCATCTCCGGGAAACGGACCGTGATGTCGTTCCACCGGGAGCTGGGGACCTTGATGTGGGAGCACTGCGGCATGGCGCGGAACCGCGCCGGGCTCGAGGCGGGGCTTCGGAAGATCCCCGCGCTCCGCGAGGAATTCTGGAAGAACGTGAACGTCCTGGGCGACGGTATGGAGCTGAATCAGGCGCTGGAGCAGGCAGGCCGCGTGGCGGACTTCCTGGAACTTGGCGAATTGATGTG
>JANOOP010000111.1:0-1603 GCA_031421415.1 Candidatus Eiseniibacteriota bacterium | reverse complement strand
CATCCCTATACGGCACAAGTACTTCTGGAGGCGGCAAAGGCGGCGAAGTCGTTCGGAAACGAGCGGCGTGGCCTGGCCTATCTGAGGCGATTCCTACAGGATTACCCGCGTTCCCCCATGGCCGGGGGGGTGCGGCGGGAGCTCAAGGAGCACGGCGGATGATCGAGGGGAGCGGACGGCCCATTTTCTGACAATCTACCCCCACACCGCCCACACCGCCCACACCAGCCACACCCACACCAGCCTTCCTTGACGCTCCCCGACTCCCTGTGGTACCCTAATACAAAGCTCGTATTCCCATGAAATCAATGCACTTACCATGAAGATTGGGGGCGGCCTTGAAGGAGTACCTGCCTAGCCAAATCCGAAACGTAGCGCTTGTGTCCCACCATGGGACGGGAAAAACCTCGCTCGCTGAGGCGGCGCTCTTCCGCACGAAGGCGATCGCGCGCCAGGGGAAGATCGAGGACGGCAGCACCGCGCTCGACTTCACCGCGGAAGAGCAGCATCGTCGAATCTCCATCAGCCTCAGCCTTGCCCCGATCGAGTGGAAGAACCAGAAGATCAATTTTATCGACACGCCCGGGTACGCCGACTTCGTCGGCGATCTCGTCTCCGGCTTGGGAGCGGCCGATGCCGCGGTGCTCTGCCTCAAGGCTCCCGCCGGAATCGAGGCGGGTACGGAAGCCGTGTGGGAGCGTATCCAGGAGCGCGGCTGTCCGATTCTCTGCGCCGTGACGCAGATGGACAAGGAGCACGCCTCCTTCACGAAGACGATCGATGGCGCCAGCGAAAAACTGGGGAAGCGCTTCGTCGCGATCTCCTGGCCGATCGGGGAAGGCGGCAAGTTCCGCGGCTTCGTCGATCTTGCCGCGAACAAGGCGTTCCTCTTCGAGAAGGAGGGCGCCCTCTCGGAGACGCCGATTCCCGCGGATCTGGAAGCGGTCGTGAAGCAGGCCCGCTCCGCGCTGGTGGACGCGGCCGCCGAGGCCGACGACACACTCCTCGAGAAGTTTCTGAGCGGCGCCGAGCTGACCGTGGACGAGATCCACCTCGGGCTCCGCGAGGGAGTGCTTCATCGCAACTTCATTCCGGCCCTCCCGCTGGCCGCGATGCCGTTCCTGGGCCTCGACCTCTTCCTCGACACGATTCTCGATCTTCTCCCCTCCCCGGATCATCTCGGCGCCGTGGTGGGGAAGAAGCCGGGGAGCGAGGAGAAGGTCGAACTCAAGCCCGAGTCGGGCGGCCCGCTGGCCGCGCTCGTATTCAAGACGAGCGGCGAGGGGCAAGCCGGGGACGTCTCCTTGATCCGAGTCTTCTCCGGCACGCTGACCCACGGCAAGGAGGTCTTCAACTCCAGCGCGCAACGCGCCGAGAAGATCGGGCAGATCTACGTCATCCAGGGGAAGGAACGAAAGGACGCGCACAGCATCGGCGCTGGCGACATCGGTGCCGCCGTGAAGCTCCGCGAGACGCACACCGGGCAGACGCTCTGCGACAAGGCGCACCCGATCGTGTTGCGCGGCATTCCGTTCCCCGAGGCGAATCACGAGGTCTCCATCGCGCCGAAGTCGAAGGGAGAGGACGAAAAGGTCGGCTCCGG
>JANOOP010000110.1:0-8043 GCA_031421415.1 Candidatus Eiseniibacteriota bacterium | reverse complement strand
GTTTTATGCACTGGACCACCTCCTTTCCACGATACCTAATCTTTCGGCCGGTCGCGGGCTCCAGTCAACCGGAAAAAAGTGGCCGCGCCGCCCGTTTGTGAATTATTTCACGTGCGAGTTGACGCCGCGACGCCCATTCGCTCGAGGATCATTCTGGCGATCTCGTCGCCGCACGCTTCCTGCGCCTCACGGGTCGAGGCGCCGATATGGGGTGAGGCGACGACATTCGGGAGGGTGAGTAGCGGAATGGCCCCCGGAGGCTCCGCCGCGAAGACGTCGAGCGCCGCGCCGGCCAGCTGCCCCGACTGAAGCGCCTCCAGGAGCGCCGCCTCGTCGACCAGATCGCCGCGGGCGGCATTCACGAGCACCGCGCCCTTCTTCATCGAAGCGATCCGCTTCGCGTCGAACATCCGCTTCGTCTCGGTCGTGACCGGAAGGTGGAGCGTCACGACGTCCGCCTGCGCCAGGAGCGCCTCGAGCGTCACAGGCTCCACGCCGGCGCCGCGCACGGCCTCGGCGGCCACGAGCGGATCGTATCCCACGCAGCGCATCTCGAAGGCGAGCGCGCGCCGCGCGACCTCGCGGCCGATCTTCCCCATCCCGACGATGCCGAGCGTCTTTCCGCGGAGTTCGCGGCCCATCAACTTGGCCTTGAGCCACTCGCCGCGACGCAGGGAGGCGTCCGCTTCGGGGAGTTTCCGGAAGAGCGCGAGGAGAAGCCCGAAGGCGAGTTCGGCCACCGCGATCGAATTGGCGCCGGGGACGTTCATGACTTCGATTCCCCGCTCCTTCGCGGCCGCGACGTCGATCGTGTCGAGCCCCGCACCCGCGCGGCCGACCCAGCGTAGCCGCGGGGCGGCCTCCATCAGGCGGCGCGTGACCTTCGTGGCGCTTCGCACCACCCAGGCGTCGATGTCGGCCACGAGGGGCAGGAGTTGCTCCTCGGTGAGGCCGACCTGTTCCACGACTTCCACGCCGGGCGCGGCGCGGAGGAGACCGACGGACGATTTTGGAATGGAATCGCTGACGAGAATCTTCATGGCCATGGCCGGCGCCCTACGCGACGGCGACCGGCGCGGTGGCGCGCCGGAAGTTCTCGTGCGCCGCGCGCACGGCCGTTCCGGGCTCGACACGGTGCCCGTGATCGGAGAGCGCCGATTCGAACGCCCCGACAAGGCGCAGGATGTCGCCCATGTCGTAGTACCCGATATGCCCGAGGCGGAAGATCTTCCCCTTCAGCGAATCCTGGCCGCCCGCGATCTTCACGCCGTAGCGTTTCTCCATCGTCTTCAAGACGGCTCCCCCGTCGATTCCGGCCGGGACCGCGATGGCCGTGACGGCGTTCGTCGGCACCTCGGCGAAGAGCGGCAACCCCAGCGCCGCGACCGCGGCTCGGGTGGCGTCGGCATTCCGCTGGTGGCGTAGGAAGACGTTCTCGCGGCCCTCGGCCGCCATCATCGACGCCGCGGCATGCGCCGCGATGACAAGCGAGATTGCCGGCGTGAAGGGAGTGTCCCCCTTCTCCAGCGAGGCGCGCGCCTTCGTGAGATTGAAATAGAACTTCGGCAACGAGGCCTTCTCCGCGGCCGCCCAGGCGCGCGGCCCGTAGCAGACGTAGGCCAGACCCGGCGGGATCATCATTCCCTTCTGCGAACCCCAGACGACGGCGTCGAGCAGCGAGCCGTCGAAGTGGAGGTCGTAGACACCGAAGGAGGTGACCGCGTCGACCACGGTCAGGAGGCCCTTCGCGCGGACCACCTTCGCGATCTCATGCACCGGGAAGAGCGCCCCGGTGGAGGTCTCGCTGTGCGTGACGAAGACCGCCTTGGCGGCCGGATGATCGGCGATGGCGGATTCGACTTCCTCGGGCGTGGCCACGCGGCCATAGGCGACCTTCACCCGGTGGACCGCGAGTCCGTAAGCCTCGGCGATCTTGCCCCAGCGCTCGCCAAACTTACCGCCCTCGACCGCGACGATCTCGTCGCCGGGCGAGAGGAGGTTCACCAGCGCCGCTTCCATCGCGCCCGACCCGGAGGCCGAGAGCGTGAGGACCGGCTGCGTGGTGCCGAGACTTTCCTGCAAGAGGCGGGTCTGCTCGAGGAATATCTGCCGGTACTCGTCGGTGCGGTGGTGCGGGATGGGACGCGACTGCGACGCCAGGACCTCCGCCGGAATTTCGGTCGGGCCGGGCGTGAACAACATGCGCTTCATGGTTCGTGAGTCTCCTGTCGGTGGGCCCTGCCGCCGGCGTTTCCCGGGGACTCCGGGACGCTCAGTGGGCGGTGGGCTGAGGCTTCCCCTCCGGTTCGGCCGGGACGATGGGCCGCGGCTCGCCCGGCTTCAGGGCGATCTCCAGCACCTCGTCCATCGTCTCGACCATTCGGAACGTGACTCCCTCGCGTACGGACTCGGGGAGTTCCTTCAAGTCCTTCTCGTTCTGCTTCGGGATGATGATGGTCTTCACCCCGGCCCGCGTCGCGGCCACGACCTTCTCGTTCAGGCCGCCGATTGGGAGCACGGTGCCGAGGAGCGTGATCTCCCCCGTCATCGCCACGTCCTCGCGCGTCGGCACGCCGGTGAGGGCCGATACGAGCGCGGTCGCGATGGTGATGCCGGCCGAGGGGCCGTCCTTCGGAATGGCGCCCTCGGGCAGGTGAACGTGGATGTCGAGCTCCTTGTAGAACTTCTTGTCGAGGCCCAGGGCCTCGGCGCGCGAGCGGGTGTAGGAGAGGGCCGCCTGGCCCGACTCCTTCATGGTATCGCCCAGCTTTCCGGTCATGACCAGCACGCCCGACCCGGGCAGCGCGCTGACTTCGACGTTCAGCAGCTCCCCGCCGACCTCGGTCCAGGCGAGGCCCGTGGCCACGCCGATTCGAATGCGGCGCTCGATCTGGCTGTCGAGGTACTTCGGCGAGCCCAGGAACTGTTCGACGCGCCGCTCCGTGAGCCGCACCGGGCGCGGCGTCTCCGCCATGGCCTTCCGCTTCGCCACCTTGCGGCAGATCGCGGCGATCTCGCGCTCCAGACTCCGGACACCCGACTCGCGGGTGTACTGGCCGATGATCGCCTTCAGGGCCCTGTCGGTGATCTTCAGATCGTTCGGCTCGAGGCCGTGCGCCTTCAATGCTTTCGAAAGGAGGAACTGGCGCGAGATCGCGACCTTCTCGAACTCGAGGTAGCCAGGGAGTCTCACGATTTCCATGCGATCTTGTAATGCCGCCGGAATCGCGTAGAGCGTGTTCGCCGTCGTGAGGAACATGACCTGCGAGAGGTCGAGGTCGACCTCGAGGTAGTGATCGTTGAACGTGTGGTTCTGCTCCGGATCCAGAACTTCCAGGAGCGCGGAGGCCGGGTCGCCGCGGAAATCGGTCCCCAGCTTGTCGATCTCGTCCAGCAGAAGGACGGGGTTTCGCGAGCCGGCACGCTTCAGCGCCTGCACGATGCGTCCCGGCATCGATCCGATGTAGGTGCGGCGGTGACCGCGGATCTCCGCCTCGTCCCGCACGCCGCCCAGCGACATCCGGACGAACTTGCGGCCGAGCGACCGGGCGATCGACTTCCCGAGCGAGGTCTTCCCCACGCCCGGCGGGCCGACGAAACAGAGGATCGGGCCCTTGAGGGTGCCCGAGAGCTTCATGACCGCGAGGTACTCGAGGATGCGCTCCTTCACCTTCTTCAGGCCGTAGTGATCCTCGTTCAGGATCCGCTCGACCTCCTTGATGTCGGAATGGTCCTCGGTCTGGATGCTCCAGGGGAGCGAGACGAGCCAGTCGACGTAGTTCCGCACGACCGTCGCTTCGGGCGACATGAACGACATCTTCCCGAGCTTGTCGAGCTCCTTCATCGCCTTGTCGTTCACTTCCTTCGGCATCTTCGCCTTCTTGACCTGCTCCACGAGCTCGTCGACCTCGTTCGAGAACTCGTTCTGATAGCCGAGTTCCTTGCGGATCGCCTTCATCTGCTCGTTGAGATAGAACTCCTTCTGGTTCTTCGAGACCTGGCTTCGGACCTGGCCCTCGATCTTCCGCTCCAATTTCAAAATCTCCAACTCGCTCGCCAGCGTCTTGCTGAGCTGCGTGAAGCGCTGCGCCAGATCGTCCTGTTCCAGGATCGCCTGCTTCACCGGAACCTTGAGGATCAGGTGCGCGGCCACCGTGTAGGAGAGTAGCGTGGAGTTCGTGATGTTGTTCGCGCTCGCCAGGACCTCGTCCGGGACGCGGCGGTTCAGATGGACGTAGTCGTTGAAGCTGGCCAGCACGTTCCGCTGGAGGGCCTCGATCTCCGGGCCCTGCGGGTCGGCGTCCTTGATGACCGTGACGGAGGCCGCCATCGCCTCGGAGCTGGGGAAGAACTTCTTCACCTTGCCGCGGCAGATCCCCTCCACCAGGACGCGCATGGTGCCGTCCGGGAGGCGGAAGAGCTGAAGCACACGCACGACGGTGCCGATGCGGTAAAGGTCCTTCGAGCTCGGGTCGGTCACTTCGGGCTTCTTCTGGGCGAGGACAAAGACCATCCGGTCCTTCTGGACAGCCTGCTCGATCGCGTTCACCGAAGCGGCGCGCCCGACCAGGAGCGGAATGGTCATGTAGGGATAGATGACGATGTCCCGGAGCGGCAATAGAGGAATGCGCTCCCGGATCTCGAATACTTCTCCGTCTCGTTCGACGCGGATCATGGGTTGTCTTCTTTGGGGTTGGGGGAGTCGGAACGGAGCCGGAGATGCCACCCCGGAGCCTTCGGCCCCGGCGCGCTTACGCTTCCTTGCGACGCCGGTCTCCGCGATACGTGAGGATCGGTTCTGCCTTCTTCAAGATGACGTCGCGCGTGATCGTGCAGCCGACCACCTCCAGGCGCGACGGGATCTCGTACATGAGATCGAGCATCGCCTCTTCGAGCACGGAGCGAAGACCGCGGGCTCCCGTGCCGCGCTTGATCGCCAACTCGGCGACCGCCTCCAGCGCGTCATCCGTGAACTCCAGCTTGACGCCCTCCATATCGAACGACCTCTGGTACTGGCGGCTGATCGCATTCTTCGGCTTCGTCAGGATCTCGACGAGCGAGTCCTTCTGGAGCGTATCGAGCGACGCGGTCACCGGGAGGCGCCCCACCAGCTCGGGAATAAGTCCAAACCGGAGCAAATCGTCCGGCTCGACGAGTGCGAGGAGCTCGCCCTGGTTCCGCTCCTTCTTGCTTTTGATGTCGGCGCCGAAGCCCATCGACTTGTTGCTGACGCGGCGCTCGACGATCTTGTCGAGACCCTCGAACGCGCCGCCGCAGATGAAAAGGATGTCCTTCGTGTTCACCTCGATGTACTTCTGCTGCGGGTGCTTCCGTCCGCCCTGCGGCGGCACGTTGGCGATCGTCCCCTCGAGAATCTTCAAGAGCGCCTGCTGCACGCCCTCGCCCGACACGTCGCGCGTGATCGACGGGTTCTCGGACTTCCGCGAGATCTTGTCGAGCTCGTCGATGTAGACGATTCCGTGCTCGGCGTTCACGACGTTGAAGTCGGTCGCCTGCAGGAGCCGCACCAGGATGTTCTCCACGTCTTCCCCGACGTAGCCCGCCTCGGTGAGACAGGTCGCGTCGACGATGGCGAACGGCACCTTGAGGATGCGCGCCAGCGTCCGGGCGAGGAGGGTCTTCCCCGTGCCCGTGGGGCCGACCAGAAGGATGTTCGACTTCTCGAGCTCCACGTCCTCGACGGAGCCGCCCGAGTAGATGCGCTTGTAGTGATTGTAGACGGCGACCGAAAGGGTCTTCTTCGCGCGGTCCTGGCCCACGACGTAGTCGTCGAGGACCTTCTTGATCTCGGCCGGCTTGGGCAGCGACCCCTTGGGAATGCCGGGGGTGTGCTCGGTCTCCCCTTCCAGGATGTCGTTGCAGAGCTTCACACACTCGGAGCAGATGTAGACCGACGGTCCCGAGACAAGGCGCGAGACTTCGTCCTGGCCGCGGCCGCAGAAGCTGCAACGAATCGGGTGGGGAGACTGGACGCGCTTTTTCATGTCGGGTTCGCCGAATGGCCTCCTAGGCGGCGGGTACCGGAACCGGCTTCGACGTCGGCAGTTCCTGCTTCGCGATCACCTTGTCCACGATACGATAGTCGCGCGCTTCCTCGGCCGACAGGAAGTAATTGCGGTCCGTATCGCGCTCGATCTTCTCCAGCGGCTGGCCGGTGTGCCGCACCAGGATCTTGTTCAACTCGGTGCGGATGACGATGATTTCCTTCGTATAGATCTCGATGTCCGTCACCTGGCCCGAGGAGCCGCCGAGCGGCTGATGGATCATCACGCGCGAATGCGGGAGCGCCGAGCGCTTCCCCGCGGCGCCGGCGCAGAGGAGCAGGGCGCCCATGCTGGCCGCCTGGCCCATGCAGATCGTCGCCACGTCGGGCTTGATGAACTGCATCGTGTCGTAGATCGCCAGTCCGGCCGTCACCACGCCGCCCGGCGAGTTGATGTAGAGATTGATGTCGCGGTCCGGGTCATCGGCCTCCAGGAACAGGAGCTGCGCGATGACCAGATTCGCGATCTGATCGTCGATCGGGGTTCCGATGAACACGATGCGGTCCTTGAGGAGCCGGGAGAAGATGTCGTACGCGCGCTCTCCGCGACCGCTTTGCTCCACGACGAATGGTACGAGCGACATATCCTAAGGCCTCCCTGTGCCCTGATTCAGTCCCAAGCCGTGCGACGTCTCCGTCAAAGATCGGGCGTCGCCATGGCCATCTTAACCTTCGCTTTTCCACGCAGAAGGGCGAATACCTTCCGTTCCGCCAAATGAACCCGGGCCCGCTCCCGCTGGGTCGCATTCCGGATCAGCCGCTCCAGTTCGGGCGGCGGGAGCGACCCGTCGGAGGCGCCCCGGAGCGTCTCGTCGACTTCCTCCTCCGGGATCGCGATCCCCTCGGCCCGGACAATCGCGTCGAGGAGGAGATCTCGCTTCAGGCGCCGCTCGGCGTGCGGGCGGTACTCGGTCAGGAATTGAGCCTGCTGCTCCTCGCTCCATTCCTCCTGTTCGCCCTTTAGACGCTGCGACACCTCTTCCAGATACCCGGCGATCATGCTCTGGGGCAATTCGAGTGGATTTCGTTCCAGAAGCTGCGTCACCAGGGCCTCTTCCTGATCGCGCTGAAGGCGCATGCGCGCCTCCCCTTCCAGATTGAGCCGGATCCGCGCCCGGAGTTCGGCCATGTCGTGAAGTCCGGCCACGTCGCCGGCGAACTCGTCGTTCAGCTCGCGCACGCGGCGCTCCCGCACCTCTTTCACTTGAACACTGAAAGCGGCCGATCTACCCCGGAGTTCCTCGTTTCCGAAGTCGGCCGGGTAGGCAACCTCGAACCGCACGGCGTCCCCCGCCTTCCGGCCCTGGAGGTTCGCCTTGAACTCGGGCAGGAGCCCCTGGGCTCCCAGCTCCACGAGAGCGTCCACCTGCTCCGTCTTGTGGACCGGCTTCCCCTTGGCGTTCAGCCGAACGTAGTCGACCACCACCGCGTCGACGTCGGTCGCGTCGCGCTCCACCTTTTCCCAGGAAGCGGCACGCTGGCGGAGGTCCTCCAGCGCCCGTTCGATCTCGGCGTCGGGGGCCTCGGTTTCCTGCGACTCCATTTCCAATCCGTCGTAATCGCTGGCGGTTACAACCGGCCGGATGTCCACCGCCGCCTCGAAGCTGAGCGGCTTTCCCTTCTCGTAGGAGATCTTGTCGATCGCCGGGAATTCCACCGGTTCGAGGCCCTTCTCCTTCACGGCTTCCTGGTAGGTGCGGCGCACCGCCCGCTCGAGCACATCGTGCTCCAGCGAATGCCCGAACTGCGACTCGAGCATGGTCCGCGGGACCTTCCCCTTGCGGAAGCCCGGGATGACCGCCTTCCGGCGGTAATCTTCGAGGGCGGCGTCGTAGTCCTGCTTCAACTCCTCGGGCGCTACCTCGATCGAGAGCACCTTTCTCCAGGCGCTCTCATCGCGAACTTCAACCTTCACGCGCATCTCCTCGGTGTCGGATTGGTGCGAGAGGGGGGAGTCGAACCCCCACGAGTTTCCCCAC
>JANOOP010000109.1:0-15595 GCA_031421415.1 Candidatus Eiseniibacteriota bacterium | reverse complement strand
TCCCCCTTGTTCCTTGCCCCTCCGATAACTACACTGACCGACTATGGTTCTCGCGGATAGGCTTCGCCCGGGCTTTGCCCGGTTGTCGACGACCCTCGAATCCTCCACGGCCTTGGCAGGCACCTCCCGCGCTGCCGCCTTCGCCTACGACCTTTCCCTGATCCTGGCCGGGAGCGGGCTCATCGCCCTCTCGGCGCAGGTGGCCATTCCCTTGCCCTTCTCGCCGGTCCCCGTGACGGGGCAGACCTTCGCGGTTCTCCTCGTCGCGTCGCTCCTGGGTCGCGTGCGCGGAACGGCGGCCGTGCTCGCTTACCTCGCCGAGGGCGCCGCGGGACTTCCGGTCTTCGCCGGCGCCGCCGCCGGTCCGGCGAAACTCCTCGGCCCCACGGGCGGCTACCTGGCCGGCTTCACGCTTGGCGCGTACGTCTGCGGCTGGCTCGCCGAACGGGGCTGGGACCGCACGCCGCTTCGCGCGATGGTCAGCATGATTGTCGGCAACATCGCCATCTTCGCGCTCGCCCTTCCGTGGCTGGCGCGCTTCGTCGGCGCCTCGAACGTCTGGGCGCTCGGCTTCTGGCCCTTCATTCCAGGCGACATCGTCAAAATCGGCCTCGCCGCGGCGCTCCTCCCTCTGGGATGGAAGGCGCTCGGCGCACGGGGGCGTTAGCCATGTACGATCCGACCCACGAATACTCGCAGAACGTACTCGTCACCGGCGCGACCGGCATGATCGGCCGCGCGGTCTGCCGCGATCTCGTCGTGAACGGCTATCGCGTGCACGGCCTCGTCCGGGACGACGTCGCGCGCGCGCGGCTGGAGTACGCGGTGATCGCAATCCAGGGCGACATCCGGAAGCCCGAGGAGTGGGAGAACGCGATCCGCAAGGTCGACGCGGTGATCCATCTCGCGCTCCCGGCCGACTACTCGACCGGCAAGATCGAGGCGGCCGACGCCGAGAAACATTCGATCCTGATGGCCGAGGTGCTCCAGAAGTTCGGAGAGCTCTGCCGTCGCAACAAGAAGAAGTTCATCCACACGTTCGGCTCGCTGCTGTACGAGCCCGGCGCCGACGGGTGGGTCCGCGAGAACTCCCCGATCTCCTCGGGGCGCGGCTACGGCATCCGTCACCGCGTCGTCTATCCCGTGCTCCAGGAGTTGCGGAAGAAGGGCCTGAAGGCGATTTCCGTGAACCCGTCGTTCCTCTACGGCCTCGGCGGCTGGTTCGAGGACGGCGTGCTCCGTCCGATGAGCCAGGGGCACTCGAGATACCTGGGCGACGGCACGCAGACCATGCACTACGTCGCCGCCAGCGACGCCGCGGCGGCCTACCGCCTGGCGCTCCAGCACGGCATCGACGGTGAGGACTACCTCATCGCCGACGACAAACCGTCGACGATCGGCGAATGCACGCGTCTCGTGGCGAAGGAGCTGGGCGCGCCCGCGCCGGTTTCGATCCCGGAGGAAGAGGCGATCGGAATGCTCGGCGCCTGGGCCTACGAGGCGTACACGTTTTGCCCGAAGGTCGACTCCACAAAGGCGCGCGAGCATCTGGGATGGACGCCGAAGTACCGCACGATCCAGGACGGAATTCCGGTCCTGGTGCGCGAGTACAAGAAAGTGCTGGCACGGCCTCCCGTCGACTACGAAGCCGAGGCGCGCGAGCGCTTCCGCCGTACGGCGCCGCAGTGATCGAAAGCCTTCGCCTCCCGTGATGCGCCGCGCGCACCTACTCGTCGCGCTCGCCGTTCTCTGCTTCGCGCCGGTCGCTGTCACGCGCCCAGCGCTCGCGGTCGCCGCCACGCTCCTCACCGCCGACCGGCTCTTCGACGGGCAGACGCTTCGCGAAGGGCCCGTCCAAGTGCTCGTCGAGGACGGCAAGATCACCACGATCTCGATCGCCGGGGCGCATGGGCTGGCCGCCATCGACGCCGGGCCCGACGCCGAAAGAATCGACCTCACCGGCTGCACCCTCCTCCCCGGCTTCATCGACGCGCACACGCACCTGACTTACCTCTGGAGCGACACGACCCGCGCGCCGAACGACCTGAAGGACTATCTCGGCTCGCCGATCGTCGTGGCGTTCGAGGCGGCGCGAAACGCGGAGAAGACGCTTCTGGCCGGCTTCACCACCGTGCGGCAGATGGGGGCGATGGACGACGTCGACCTCGCGCTCGGGCAGGCGATCGCGCGCGGACTGACGCAAGGACCACGGATCGTCACGGCCGGCACCATCTATCCGCCCTCCCCAGGCCGTCCCGACATCCACTGGCCCCCCGACGGCAGCGCCGCGACGCGCGAAGAGATCGTGAAGAAGTCGCGCGCCTACCTCGGCCAGGGCTACGCCTGGATCAAGATCTACGAGACGAGCGGCACCTACGACGACACGACTGGCACGCCGTTCTACACGGCGGACGAACTCGGCGGCGCCGTGGAAGCGGCGAGCCAGCGCGGCTGGGTGGCGGCGCACTGCATGGGGATCGAGGGGGCTCGCCGCGCGGTGCAGGCGGGAGTCCGCTCCATCGAGCATGGCTCGCGCCTCGACCGCGCCACAGCGCGGGAGATGGCGCGGAAGGGAATCTACCTCGACCCGACGCTCTACCATCTGGAGTGGTACGCGGAGCACGGCGTCGCGTTGGGATACGGCCCCGGCTACAAGGAGCGGCTGGCCGCGCTCCAGAAGGAGCAGTTCGCGTCGCTGAAACTGGCGCGCGAGGCGGGCGTGAAAATCGCCTGCGGCTCCGACGCGGTCTACACCATGCACGGTCGGAACGCCCTCGAGATGGTCTGGCTGACGCGCGCCGGCCTCACGCCGATCGAGGCGCTTCGCGCGGCCACCACGACCAACGCCGCACTCCTGGGACTCGAGCGCGAGATCGGCCGCGTCGCCCCCGGCTTCGCCGCCGACCTCGTCGCCGTCTCCGGCGATCCCACCCGCGACATCACCGCGGTCACGCGCGTCGTCTTCGTCATGAAGCGCGGCGACGTGGCGCGACGCCCCTAGGCCCGTCGCTCCGGCGATGACGTCGCGCGCCGTTCCCCTCACGATCGCCGCCGCCGGCCTGGCGCTTCTCGGCACGCTCCTCCTCGTCTCCTCCTGCGGTCCCGGGATTCCCGCCGAGAGCCAGTGGATGTCACACGTCCGCGCGCTCTCCGACGATCATCTCCGGGGCAGGGAAGCGGCCGGGGAGGGGTTTCGCGAGGCGTCGGATTACGTGGCGCGCGAGCTGAAACGCTACGGCGTGGAGCCGATGGGCGACTCGGGTACCTACTTCCAGCGTGTCCCGCTCCGCGCGCGCACCATCGACGAAACACGTTGCGGCCTGGCGCTGCTGCAGGGCCGCCGCGTCATCCCGCTCGCCCTGGGGGTGGACGCGGTCCATTCCATGAAGCTCGCGCCGGCCGCGTCGGTGAACGCGCGCCTCGTCTTCGTCGGCTACGGGCTTCAGATTCCCGAGGCGGGGTACGACGACCTGGAGGGTCTCGACCTCAAGGGCGCCATCGCCGTCGTGATGCAGGGCGCCCCGAAGAGCGTGAAGGGCCCGTTGCAGGCTCACTACAGCTATCGGAGCGAACGCTGGAAGGCGCTCCGCCGCGCTGGCGCGATCGGGATGATCCAGCTGTCGGTCCGCGAGATCTCGGAGGTGAGGTGGGAGCTTGTCGCTCCTTCCCGTCTCCAGCCGTCCCTGTCTCTGGAGGGAGCGGCGTTCGATGAAGTCCCGGGGATGGAAATCCATCTCTACTGGAATCCCGAGAAGGCGCCGCGCCTCTTCCGGGGCTCGAAGGTTCGCTACGCCGCGTTGTCGGCGCTGGCCGCCAAGGGTGAGCGGCTTCCTCGGTTCGAGCTCCCCTATCGCCTCCGTGCTCGCGTTGCCTCCACCGTGAGCCCCGCGGAGTGCCGGAACGTCGTCGGAATCATCCGCGGCTCGGACAAGAAGCTCCGCGAGCAGTACGTCGTCCTCTCCGGGCATCTCGATCACCTGGGCGTGGGCGAGCCGGTCGACGGCGATTCCATCTACAACGGCGCCCTGGACAACGCGTCGGGATGCGCCACGCTCCTCGAGGTCGCGCGAATGTTGAAGCGCTCGGGCCACGGGACGAAGCGCTCGATCCTCTTCCTCTTCACCACCGGCGAGGAGTCGGGACTCCTGGGCGCGACCTACTTCGCGAGTCATCCGACCGTGCCGCGGCGGAAACTGGCCGCGAACCTGAACATCGACATGTTCCTTCCGATCCAGCCGATCCGGGGAATCACAGCCTACGGCATCGACGAATCGGACCTGGGCGACGTGTTCCGCCGCGTGGCGAAGGCGGAGTCGCTGGAGGTCGTCCCGGATCCCACGCCGCAGCGGAAGTTCTTCATCCGGAGCGATCAGTACCCTTTCATCCGGAACGGGGTTCCCGCCCTCATGCTCGACACCGGCGCGACCGATTCGGCCTCCAGCGCCACGAATCAGGCGTGGGTGAAGACGCACTACCATCGGCCGTCGGACGACGCGGCGCAGACGATCGATCTGGGCGCGGTGGCCCGCTACGACCGCTTCGCGCTGGCCATGACCCGCGCGGTGGCCGACGGAGCGAAGCGGCCCCAGTGGCGTCGCGACAGCTTCTTCCGGCGTTTCGCGAACGGCGCGGCGCAATGAAGAACGCCGCGCTCGTGGGGCGCACCCTCTACCTCCGCCCCGTGGAGCGAGGCGACGCCGACGACTTCCAGACCTGGATGAACGATCAGGAGGTGGTTCGGAATCTCCTGATCCATCGCCCCGTGACGCGCGACGACGAGATGCGTTTCACCGAGCGGGCCACCTCGGGCGGCGACCCGAGCGAGGCAGTCTTCGCCATCGTCCAGCGGCGGGGCGATCTCCTCATCGGCACCACCGGACTCCACGCCATCGACTGGCGCCGCCGCATCGCCTGTTTCGGGATCGAGATCGGCCGGAAGGAGGAGTGGGGCAAGGGGTACGGCACCGAGGCCACCGCGCTGATGGTCGGGTACGCCTTCCGCGCGCTCAACCTGAACCGCGTCTGGCTCTACGTCTACGAGTTCAACGAGCGGGGCATTCGCGCCTACGAGCGCGTCGGATTCCGGCGCGAGGCGACTCTTCGCCAGGACTGCTACCGCGACGGTCGTTTCTGGGACGTCCACCACATGGGGATCCTCCGCGCCGAGTGGGAGCGCGCCGAGCGGCGGAAGAAGCGATGAAAACGCCCTTCCTCGTCGGAGAGACGATCTACCTCCGCCCGCTCGAGCCGGAAGACGGGCCCGATGCCGTGCGCTGGTTCCGGGATGCCGAGATCGGTGGACGCTTCGGCTCGGGACTCCCCATGAGCGAAGAGGCGGGGCGGCGCCACGTGGAAGGGCTGACGCGCGACGAGCGACAGGTCGGCATGGCGGTCGCACTCCGCGCCGACGACAAGCTGGTGGCGGCGATCCGACTCTACAGCCTGCAGCCTCAGCCGAGGAGCGGGGGCTATCGCCTGGCGCTCGACCCTGCGGGGCGCGGCGCCGAGAAGATCGCCGTGGAAGCGACGCGGCTCGTCCTTGCCTACGCCTTCGAAACGCTCAACCTGAATCGCCTCTGGCTCCAGGTCCTCGCGGCCGATCGGGTCGCGCGGAAGCGATTCGCGAAGGTGGGATTCGTGGAGGAGGGAGTCCTACGGCAGGAAGCGTGGCGCGACGGGCGATACGAAGACGTCGCGGCGATGGCGATGCTCCGCGAGGAGTGGGATCGCCGCGCTAGAACCCGTTGAGGGTCGCGACCTCCAGCGTGTACTTCGTCCGGCTGATCCTCGAGAACTTGGCGTTCCTGATCAGACTCTGGATGCGGAGGAGCATCTTCGGATCGCGACTCACGATCGAAACGCCGATCGCGGTCGTGGTTCCGTTCGGCGGGCGGCCCTGGCGATGGAGCGGGATCCAGTTGTCGTAGTCGAGCGTGTACCACTTGTTGGAGAAGGCGAAGCTCTTGGGAAGGTTCTGCGCGACCCCCTTGGGCACGAAGCCGGCCGGCGACTCGTTCGGCCAGCGCCCCAGGTCTCCGTAGTAGAGGTAGACCGCGGCACGGACCGCCTGCAGGTCCGCGACAGCCTGGGCGGCGCGCGTGTTGGAGACGAGGCCGAAGTAGGCGGGAATCGCGATTCCGGCCAGAATCCCGACGACCACCAGCGCGATCATCAGTTCCAGCAGTGTAAATCCTCGGCCCGCCCGCATTCTCCGCATCGACCCCCCGCGTGTGATCGCCCGAATCGGTCCCCCGACTCCTTCGGTCTCTGGAATTATCGGCAATTCGACGCAGGTTGTTGAGGCCGCCATTCCATTGCGGGAGTTGAGATTGGCTGGTTAGCGAAGGGGTTCGTCGGAATTCGGCGGGAGGTCGTGGCCGAGCGCCTCGAGGGCCTTCCGGGCCTCCTCTTCATGAATCGTGCGCGCGCGGGCCAACGCTTCCACGATGTTGGCAGCTACGTCAGATCGGAAGCCAGTAGGTGATCTTCGCCAGGAAGCGGTTCTCCGGCTCGTTCCGGAAAAGATTCCGCGTGTTGATGTTGTTCCGGAAATTCGCCGGGCTCGCTGCGGAGGTCGAGCGCTCCTCGTAGTCCGAGCGGCTCTGGGTCCAGACCAGGAAGAAGGTGCTCCCCGGGCGGTACTCCCAGCGATAGACGACGTTCGTGTTCACCGAGGCATACGAGAAATCGAAATCGCGAACGTTGTATCCGGACTCGGTGTAGGGGGTGAACTCGTACGAGTCGGGGCGCGCCAGCTCCCGCGCCTCGTGGTAGTCGCCCACGGTGATGAACGGCTGCGCGTATATTTCCAGCGACTGTTTCCGGTTGAAGAGGATGTTCGACCGGAGCGTCAGATCGGCGGTCTGCTGGTGGATGCGGCCGAAGACGTAGGACCGGCCGCCGATTCCGGTGCCGCCCGGGCGCGCCGCGAGGTCGACCGTCTCGAGATATTGCGAGTCGTCCATCCGGTTCCTGAAGCTCAGCGCGATGTTGTGATTTACCGCGCTGCTCTGATTCCAGGTAAAGGCCAGCTCCGCCTCGGTGCTATGGTTCTTCGCGGTGTCGCGGAAGTGGTTCCCCTCGATTCGGAACTGGAGGTTCTTCCGGCCGTCGGTCGCGACACCGGCCCAGCCGCCGACCGTGGCCGGCTCCCGCAGAAGCGGCCCGCCTCGCGTCTCGTAGCGGTGCGTCCCCTCGACGCTGTACTCCACGCCGAACCACGCCTCGCGGAAGTTCCGGAACTGCATCGATCCGTTGATGTTCGTGTTGCCGTACTGGCGGTGGTGCGGGTTGTAGGACCAGGCCACCTGCCCCGTGTTCGCGTCGAGCCCCTTCCGGCCGGCGTAGAGCCACGATTGGCTGACGTTGTAGTTGAGCTGGCCGCTGTTGAACGTCTTGCTCTTTCCGTCCCGGTTGAGGCGCCGCTGCGTCCAGCCGTAGACCACGATCTCGTCGGGCGCTTCGAGGTATCCGAGATCGTTCAGGTCCAGCTTGTCCGACTCCCAGCGGGCGCCGACGCTGCCGCGCTGCTTCCCACCGTTGCGGGAAAACGTCAGCTCGCCGCCCGTGCCGTACCTCGGCTCGTGGGAGAGCGCCGGATCCGAGAGAAGCGGCTCGGAATTCACGACCGAGCCGACGAACGATCCGTTCACGTTCCAGTCGCGCGATTTCGAGTTGAGGTCGAAGTCGAGCCCGGTGGTGAAGGCCTCGCGCGAGGCGCGGTCGCCCCAGGTGGCGCGGTCCGCCGTGTTGAGCGCGGCGGTCTGCATGATGTTGATGCGGTGGCGTCCCTGCGAGAACTCCTTGCCCAGGCGCCCGACCAGGTAGCGCGAGAGCCGATCGCCGCTCTTAAAAATATTGTGCGCCTGGCCCGGCTGCGTGAGGTCGGTGGCGGCCGCGAGCGCCGCGACCGACACGCCGCCGACCATCTTGCCGGTCAGTTTGGCCGCGTAGCGGATGCGCGTATTCTCGTCGCCGGTGCCGATCCGCCGCGAGTAGAAGGTGTTGAAGTTCGACATCTGGAAGAAGCGGCTCCCCTCGATGAAGAAGGGGCGTTTCTCCTCGTAGAACGTCTCGAAGGGCGAGAGGTTGAGCGTGGCCGGATCGGCCTCTACCTGGCCGAAGTCGGGCTGCACCGTCGCGTTCAGGGTGAGGTCCGACGTGAGTCCGTACTTCATGTCGAGCCCCACGTTCTGGAATCCGTCCCACTCGTCCTTCGGGAGCGAACTGCTCGCCAGCGAGGGATCGGTCTCGCGCTGCAGCACGTAGGGAAGGAACTCGAGCTGGCGCGGCGCGTGGATTCCCCGAATGCCGGTGACGTTACCGAAGCGGCTGACGAATCCGCTCACGTCGCGGCTCCAGGTCTTCCACGCCGTGTCCTGCCCGCGGCCGTGCATGTAGCGCCAGACGTCGATTCCCCAGGTCATCTCGGGGGCCGAACGGTAGCGGATGGCGCTGAAGGGAATCCGGATCTCCGCGTACCATCCGTTCGCATCGCGCGACGTCTCCGCCTGCCAGACCGCGTCCCAATCGGTGTCCATCTCGCCGTCGTTGTAGACGTAGACGTCCTGCTGCACGCCGAGCGGGTTCACCTTGAAGGCGTAGCCGGTCGTGCGGTCGTGGTACGGATCGAGGTAGACCGCGACGACGTCGGAGCTGTTGAAGCGATCGCGCCGCGAGAGCTTCGCGGAGATCTTCGACGGGTCCGACTCGTGGCAGGCGATGGCGAAGTAGATGGCGTCCTCGTCGTACGCGACCTTGAACGCCGTCGGCTCCGCGGGGGCCGCGCCGCGATCGGGATCCCATTGCCCAAACCCGCGCCCCGTCTCGGCGGCCAGCCAGGCCGCATCGTTCAGCACACCGTCCACCTGGATCGGCTGCGAGCCGGCGTCGTACGCGCGGATCGTCGGGTCGGCGGCCTTGCGACCGTCGGCGGAGTCGGGAAACTGCGCGCCGGAATCCGTCATGGAGAAATTGGCGAGGGCATGGCCGGGCGCGGCCACGATCGCGAGGAGCAGCGTCAGCAAAGCCATCGCGAGCGATCCGTGGCGGCGACCGAAACGAACTGCCATCGAGGTCGGGACAGAACAGAAGTTCATCGAATCCGTCTCCTTGAAACGTGTGCGTGCGCCGGACACGGAACCGCGATCCCCGCTCGAGCGGGGACACCCTTTCTTACGGCCTGCCACGGGCCGCCGGTTTCATGAGTTTTTATCCAGGGCCGGAACGAGCACGGCCGCGGCTTAAATCCCAGCGGTTAGAGTCGTGGCGTCCCACCGAGAGGCCGAAAACGGCCACGAAGCCACCAAAAATTCCCACCTGGAGATTCTGCCGCCGGCCGCACTCAATCCGCCCGGCCGCGAAGTCGAGAGTTCCCATCGTCGTCGCGACCCGGGAGAGGCGACGTGAAAGCCCACTGACCAACTGTCGCGGTAAAGTGCCCGCTTCGCGCGGACGATGTATTTCCTGGGGCGTCCGGCATCGAAGCCCACGATTGCGCTATGATGAGGGGCGACCCGCCCCACCGTCAAACCCAAGGAGGGAAGCCGTGCCGTTCCTGGTCCTCTTGATCGTGGTGGCTGTCGTCCTCGCCGTGCCGCCGATTCGCCGCGCCGTTCTCACCCGTTTCCTGATGCCGATTCTCTCCGGCGTCATTCCCCGCATGAGCGAGACCGAGCGGATCGCGCTCGAGGCGGGCACCGTGTGGTGGGACGCGGAGCTCTTCTCGGGCCGCCCCGACTGGAGCCGTCTTCTCTCGTTTAAGCCGAAGCCGCTGACCGACGACGAGCGAGCGTTCCTCGCGGGGCCGACGGAAGAACTCTGCCGCCTGGTGGACGAGTGGGACGTGAACCGCCGCGGCGATCTCTCGCCGGAGGCCTGGGCGTTCCTCAAGAAGGAGGGCTTCTTCGGAATCATCATTCCGAAGGAGTACGGTGGCCTCGGCTTCTCCGCCGCCGCGCACTCTGCCATCATCACGAAGATCTCCAGCCGGAGCGTCACCGCGTCGGTCACCGTGATGGTGCCGAACTCGCTCGGACCGGCGGAGCTCCTCCTGCACTACGGCACCGACGAGCAGAAGCGCCACTACCTGCCGCGCCTGGCGCGCGGGGAGGAGATTCCCGCCTTCGCGCTGACCGAGCCGGAAGCCGGAAGCGACGCCACCTCGCAGAAGAGCGAGGGAATCGTCTGCAAGGGGATGTTCGAGGGGAAGGAAGTTCTCGGGCTTCGCCTCAACTGGTCGAAGCGCTACATCACGCTCGCGCCGTACGCCACCGTCCTCGGCCTCGCCTTCCGGCTCCGCGATCCGGAGAAGCTCCTGGGCGGGAAACAGGATCTCGGCATCACCTGCGCGCTCCTCCCGACCAACCTGCCCGGCGTGGAGGTCGGTCTTCGCCACGATCCGCTCGGCGTGCCGTTCCTGAACGGGCCGACCTTCGGCACGGACGTCTTCGCGCCGATCGACGTGATCATCGGCGGTCCCAAGAACGCCGGCGCCGGGTGGCGGATGCTCATGGAAACGCTGGCTGCGGGGCGCGGCATCGCGCTGCCGTCGCTCGCCGTGGGATCGGCGCAACTGGCCGCACGCGTCGCCTCGGCGCACGCCACCGTGCGGGAGCAGTTCGGGATGTCGATCGGGCGCTTCGAGGGTATCGAGGAACCGCTGGCGCGGATCGGCGCCTCGGCCTACTGGATGGACGCCACCCGCCGTCTCACGCTCGGTGCGGTGGACGCGGGCGAGCGCCCCGCCGTCCTCTCGGCGATCGTGAAGGCGTATTTGACCGAGGGAATGCGCTCCACGGTGAACGACGCCATGGACGTGCAGGCCGGCGGGGGAATCTCGCGCGGCCCGCGAAACACTCTCGCAGGCGCCTATCAGGCCGTCCCGGTCGGGATCACCGTGGAAGGCGCGAACATCCTCACGCGGACGCTCATCATCTACGGGCAGGGTGCCATCCGCTGTCATCCATGGGTGCAGAAGCAGATGTCGGCGATCGCGGCGAAGGACCTCGTCGCCTTCGATCACGCCCTCTTCGGGCATCTCGGCATGGTGGTGTCCAATGCGTTCCGCTCGCTCGCCTACGGCCTGACGGGCGGCGCGCTGGCGCCGACGCCGGTCGGCGGCCCCGCGGGCGACGCGATCCGTCGACTCGCGCGGACCAGCGCCTCGTTCGCGCTCGTCTCCGATGCCGCGATGGCGACGCTGGGCGGGACGCTGAAGCGGAAGGAGAAGATCAGCGGACGGCTCGCCGACGTCCTCGCGTGGATGTACGTAGCGTCTGCGACCGTGAAGCGCTACGTCGACGACGGACAGCCGGTGCGGGAACTCCCCTACTTCCAGTATTCGATCGACAATGCCTTCTTCAAGGCGCAGACGGCGCTCCAGGGCGTGCTCGACAACCTACCGAACCGGCCGGCCGCGTGGGCGCTGCGCGTGGCTGTCTTCCCGTTTGGCCCGCGCTGGAAGGCGCCGTCCGACGCGCTCGGATCGAAAGTGGCAAAGTCGCTCCTGGACGATCGCGAGACACGAGCGAAGCTGACGGGCGACATCTTCATGCCGTCGAAGGAGCATCACGGCCTCGGCCGCCTGGAAGACGCCTACGAGAAGGCGATGGCCGCGCGCGGCGTGGAGCGGAAGCTGCGCGACGCGCTGAAGGCGGGCCTGCTACCGGCTCCGGGAAAGAACGGCGACGGCGCCCTGAGCGCGGCGGTGGAAAAGGGAGTGCTGACGGCGACGGAAGCCCAGCTGGTCAAGGCGGCCGTCACCGCGAGGCTCGACGTGATTCAGGTCGACTCGTTCGACGCGGAGACGTTCCGGCACATCCGGCTCTAGCGAATCGGGAGCATCAGTTCGGCGGAAGAAGGTGCCGGGCGCGGCGAAGTCCCTCGGCCGCGCCCGGATCATCCGCCGCCGCCGCGCGGGCGGAGGCCTCCTCCAGCAGCGCCGCGACGCGTGCCGGGTCGCCGCTCAGGGAGCGGGCCAGATCGGCAGCCACCGCGTCGTTCCAACCTAGGAAGTGCTCCGCCGACTGCGCCGAGAGGAGATCGAACGGCGCGCGATGTTCCAGCCAGCCGTTGTCGTCGGTGTTCACCGGGCCCGGGCCCGCCTCCGCCGCCACGCGATCCAGCCTGCCCCGGTAGTAGCGCAACAGGTCGGCCGGCCGCTCCACGCCGATCCGCGCGAGATCGGCCGCCACCGCCGGCTGGCGGAAGGCGACTTCCCACGCCGCCGGATCGAGCGCCACGTCGGCGTTCGGCGAGGCGAGGACGATGAGGTCGGCCGCCGATTCGACGTAGAAGATCTGTCCGCGCGGGAAGGTCCGCGCCAGCGTGCGGATCACGGTGCGAATGGCGTCGGGGGAGATCTGATAGCACTGGACCCACTGGCAGAGGATGCCGCCCGGGCGTAGCCGCGTGGCGACGATGCGGTAGAAGTCGTCGGAGAAGAGATCCCCCATTCCGGCGATCCAGAAATTCGACGGCTCGGAGACGATCACGTCGTACGCGCGCTTCTCCGACCGGAGCACCAGGCTCGCGTCCTCCACCAGCATCGTGTGGCGCGGATTCTTCAGCGGATCGCCCGCGCTCTCGCGGAAGAAGGGCGCCGCCTCCACCACGGCCGGCTCCAGCTCCACCGTGCGGACTTCCCGCACGTCGTGCGTCAGCGCGGCCGCCGTCGTCACGCCGCTTCCGTAGCCGATGACGAAGACATCGCTGGCCTTCGGTGTCGCGAGGAGCGGGAGGTGCCCCACCAGCACCTGCGTCCTCATATCCGATCCGGCGCCCGTCGTCGCGTCGGCCTTGCCGTTGATGAGAAGTGTGCGCTGTCCTTGCGTCTCGATCACCGCGACGCTCGCGACCGGCCCCTCGCGATAGAAGAGGATCTTGCCGAGATCGGGACGCGCTCCCACGGCGTCGATGACCTTGTGCGTCATCGCCTCGCCGCCGAACCAGTAGGAGCGGAGGAGACGGATCAAGCCGATGCTCATCCGCTCCTGGCTCCACGAGGGCATGGCCACCAGCGCGAATGCCACCGCGCCCGCGACGACGAGACCGGCCCCGACGCGACGCCCTCGCGCGGCCGGCTCCCCACCCAGAAGCGCTCCGATGCCGAGGAGTGCATTCGCGACGGCCGCGGCCAGGATCGCCACCGGAGCGCCGAACAGGGGGATGAAGAGGTACGCGGTCAGGAGCGACCCTGCGATCGATCCGACGGTGTTCGAGGCGTAGACGGCGCCGGTCGCGCGCGACGTCTCGTACCCGGCGGCGCGCCGCACCGCGACCGCTACGGGGAAGAGGGCGCCGAGGAGAATCGTCGGCGGCAGGAGAAGCACCGCGGTGATTCCCGCCTCGGCGGCCAGGAGTTTCGGAACACTCCCGGCGGAAGCGGCGATGGCGGCCGTCTGCCAGTGGGGAAGCTGCTGCAGCGCGTGGAGTCCGCCCGCCACGGTCGCCGCCAATCCAGCCTGCAAGACTCCGAAGAGCACGACCGGCGCGCGCACGCGGCGAAGCGCCCGCTCCGCGCCGGCCGCGCCGAGCGCGAGACCGAGAAGGTAGATCGCGAGAATCGCGGAAAAGGCGTAGGTGATCCCGCCGAACGGTACGGTGAGGAGCCGCGTCCAGGCGACTTGGTAGAGGATCGCGGCCATTCCCGAGAGCGCGAACGCGGGGAGGAGCCACCGCGCGAAGGCGGGCGCCGCGCCGCGCTCTCCGGGGGCCTGCGTCCGGGCCGGCTCCGGCTCCGGCTTCGCTTCCGCGGGCGGCGGAGAGGGAATCCGGGAGAGAACCAGCACGGCCGCCAGCAGGAGATCGAGACACCCGGCGGCGATCGCGGTGCGCGCGAGACCGAACTCGGGGACCACGAGGAACCCGGCCAGCACGGTTCCCGCCACGGCGCCGCCCGTGTTGATGGCGTAGAGCCGGGCCACCGAGGCCGAGGCCTCGCGAGGCCGGCGGCGTACGGCGTCCTCCACGATGAGGGGTAGCGTCGCCCCCATCGCGATCGTCGGGACCATGAGCGCGGCGAAGAGGAGCACGAACCGAACGCCATGGAAGAGTGGGCCGGGTCCACCCAGCGCCTCGTAGAGGCCGGAAAAGAGGGGGCGGGCCGCCTGGTAGGCGAACGGAGAGACGAGCGCCAGGATGCCGACCACGCCTTCCAGCATCGCGTAGCCGGACAAGGGGTTTCGGAGAAGTGCTGCGCGCCGGCCGGCAAGCGCCGCCCCCAGTCCGAGGCCCCCCAGGAACGCGGCCACGACGGTGGCGACTCCGTGGACGGAATTACCGAGGAGAAGGGAGAGGTATTTGGACCAGACGACTTCCAGGGCAAGCCCGGCCGCGCCCGAGAGGAAGAAACAGGCCGGGACGAGAAGCCGGGAAGGGTCGCTGACGCGCGTGTTCTTGGTCACTTGGTTGTTTGTGAGGGTCGACGGGGTAGGATACAATTATCGGGTTCGCATGGCGACCACGACCTGTCGGGACGTCCTCCTGGGGGCGTTCCTCCTCATCTCTGCCGCGGCACTCGCCGCACCATGCGAGGCGGCCCCCCGTCCGGAAGAACCGGCGGAGGCGCCTGTCCTCGAGCGGGGAGTCGTGCGCGAGGAGTTCCCCGTCTGGACCACCCCCGCGAAGCTGTCCGGAAACCTCTCCCGCCGTCCGCACCGCGTCCCGCCCCCGCTCGAGGAAGTCGTCGTCTTCAGCGATAGTCTCGAAGGGCGTGCGCTCGACGACGACCGTGGCTGGACGCACTCCGACGCATCGGGCGAGCCGGCCGCTTGGCACATCGACAGCCTTCTGGCCTGCCAGGGGAAGGCGTGGTGGTGCGGCATCGTCGACTCCTCGTGGATCTACGATTCCAATCGCGCCGGCTACGCGAACTCGTGGACGCACTATCTGGAAAATTCCGTCCGTCTCGACACGATCCCCGCGGGGACCGTGGCGAGGATCGGATTCAGGCACACGTTCAGCGCCGAGAAAGACTACGACTACGGCAGGCTCCAGGCGCTCGACTTGACGTTCGGTTGGGTGGAGCTGGCGACGTTCACCGGAGAGGTCCCGAGCCACGGGTCGTGCGACACGTTCAGCGTCGCCATTCCGGAGTCGATTCGCGTGCAGTACTACCAGGATCCAGGGAATCCGCTTCCGGTCTATTTCCGTTTCGTCTTCGAGTCGGACATCGGCTTCTCCTCGGCCGACGGTCTCTACGACGGCGACGGGTGGACCATCGACAACATCACCGTTCGCGCGGGGGCCCAGGTCCGCTTCTTCGACAACTGCGAGAACGGGATCGGCAACTGGTCGTGGACGGTGCTCCCGCCCGTGGGCGATTTCTTCGCCCTCTCGAACAACGTCACCACCGAGGACCTTTGCACCGACAACCGCTCGAACGTCTGGACCTGCTGGGATCCGGTCGTTCAGTCGCTGATTCCCCGAATCAACAACCTGCTGAATACACCGGCAGTCGGCGTGAACCGGGCCGACCGCGTGGTCGTGAATTTCGACGTCTACCGGAACCTGCCGCTCAATGCCTGCTTCTACTACCACTTGAACTACCGGTCGAAGAATATCGGCGACGCCGACTGGGGGGCCTGGACCGACC
>JANOOP010000108.1:0-4372 GCA_031421415.1 Candidatus Eiseniibacteriota bacterium | reverse complement strand
CCGCCTCCGGACACGACTCCGGGCTCGCTGGCCGGAATGGCGTTTGGTCCTGATGAGAAACTGTACGTCGTGGACATGGTGGGCAAGCGGGACCTGGCCCTCCACTGGGAGGGGAACTCCTACCAGCAGGCGGGGAACATCGTCGACCTCGTCTGGGGAAGGGCGCGGCAGCTGAACGTCCGCTCGTTCCGCTCCGATGTGCGCCACCGCGTCTTCGACGACCACATGCCTTTCTTGGAGGCCGGCATTCCGGCCATCGTAATCATCGATTTCTCCTTCCCCGAGTGGCACACGCACCAGGACGATCTCGACGTCATCGACCCCGCCAGCCTGGAAGGCGTCGGGCGGGTCCTCCATTCCCTCGTCAGCGACCCGAGTTACCTCTCCGACTGAACTTTTCCCTTGAACCACCGGGCCCCGGCCAGTAGGTTCAGGGGTCCGAGTGGACGCCTGTCCGCTCTTTCTTTTTCGGCCCTACAAGGGGTCGAGGATCCTAAGGACTAAGTCTAAGATGAGAAGTGAGTTACGGGAGGATTTAACCCGGCGCTTCCGGGCCCTGCTGGCCGAAGAGGCGTTCGACCTCTGGGACCTGGAGGTCACCTCCCAGTCAGGCCGAGTGGTGCTCCGGGTCTTCGTCGACCGGCCCCCCGGCATCGCGCCCGGCGTGACCGTCGGGGAATGTTCGTACTGGAACAAGAAGCTCGGCCGTTACCTGGAAGCCGAGAACTTGCTGCGCGGGACCTTCGCGATGGAGGTCGGTTCGCCGGGCATCGAGCGGGCCCTGACGCGGCCGGAGCATTACGCCCGGTACATCGGTCACCAGGTGGAAGTCCGCCTCCACGATCCGAAGGAGGGGCGGCGCAACTTCCGGGGGGAACTCCGGGCGGCGAGCGCCGACTCGATCATCGTCGAGGACGCGGAAGTGGGAACGGTCTCGCTCCCTCTCGCGCAGGTGAAGCGGTCGCACGTGATCGCCGACCCGTGGGAAGGGCTGCGGGAGCCGAAACGCAGGCATGGCCGGACTCCATAGATTTCATCGGCATAGATCGGGGACCCCATTCGTGGCACGAGAGCCGCAGCGAAACACGAACTATGAGCTGATCGAGGCGATGGCCCAGATCGCGCGCGAGAAGAGCGTCGACAAGGCCACCGTCATCGACACGCTGGTCGCCGGGCTCATGTCGGCGGGGCGGAAGCGTTTCGGTATGGAGGCGAAGCTCGACGTCGCCTTCGACGAAGTGAGCGGCCGGATCGTCATGAAGCTCACGCGCACGGTGGTCGAGGACGCCGAGGACTCGGGCCTGGAGATCGATCTCTCGGAGGCGCAGGCCACCGACGAGAACGCGATCATCGGCCAGGAGCTGACGACGGAGCTGCCGCTGGAGGACCTGGGCCGGAATGCCATCTCGGCGGCGAAGCAGGTGCTGGTCCAGAAGGTGCGCGAGGCCGAACGCGAGCGGATCTACGTGGACTACCACGATCGCGTCGGCGAGATGGTGCGCGGCACCGTCCAGCAGGTGGACCGCGGCAACATCTACGTGAAGCTGGAGCGCTCGGAGGCGATCCTGCCGCCGCGCGAGCAGATCGCGCGCGACCGGTTCCACCAGGGCGACCACATCAAGGCCTACATCATCGCCGTCGATAAGGCGGCGCGGGGGCCGCAGATCGTCCTCTCCCGGACGCATCCGGAATTTCTGCGCCGGCTCTTCGAGTCGGAAGTCCCCGAGGTGGCGGAGAAAATCATCGAGATCAAGGGAATCTCCCGCGAGCCGGGATCCCGCGCGAAGATCTCCGTCGTGTCGAACGACGACAAGATCGATCCGGTCGGCGCGTGCGTCGGCATCAAGGGCTCGCGCGTGCAGGCGATCGTGCGGGAACTGGGCGGAGAGAAGATCGACATCGTGCCGTGGAGCGCCGACCCGGTCGTCTTCGTGACCCGCTCGCTCTCTCCGGCGAAGGTAATCGAGGCGCAGGTGATCGAGGCCGAGCAGAAGGTTCTGGTCACGGTGGCCGACGACCAGCTATCGCTCGCCATCGGCAAGGGGGGCCAGAACGCCCGCCTGGGTGCGCGGCTCACGGGATGGAAGATCGATCTCATTTCGAAGACCGAGCGGGAGCGCCAGCGCGATTTCGAGCGCCGCGCCCGCATCGATATCGAGGACCTGGAAGGCGCCGGCCCGAAGCTGGTGGAAAAGCTGATCCGCGAGGGGATCGAAACGGTTCAGGACCTCCTGAAAACACCGTTCGAGCAGATCCTCGCCATCCAGGGAATCGGCGAGAAGACCGCGGAGAAGTTGCTCGAGGAGGCTCGGGCGCTTCAGGAGCGGCGAAATCAGGAGCTTGCGGAAGAGGCTGCACGCGCCGAGGCCGAAGCGGCCGCGGCCGGTGCGGACGACGAAGCGGAAGCGGAGAACGCGGACGGGACGCCCCAGGCGCCCGGCGACGCGGAGGAAGCGACGGCGGCGGCGGCGACGGCGGAGGATGAGCGGACGCCCGAAGCCTAGCGCGGGCTCCATCGGAGATTCATGACGAGCGGAAAGAGACGAGTCTACGAAGCGGCGAAAGAAATGGGGATGTCGAGCGAAGCGCTCGTCGGAATCCTCAAGTCCATGTCCGTCGAAGTGAAGAGCCACATGAGCTCGATCGGCGACGACGTGATCGAGAAGGTGCGTGCGAAACTGGCGCGCGAGAAGGAAGCGGTGAAGGAAGAGGAAGCGCGCCGGAAGGAGAAGGCGCTTCAGGCAGCTCGCGCCGCCGAAGCGCAGCGCCGCACTCCGCCCCCAGGCGCCGGCGTCGCCGGTAGCGGCGGCCAGAAGATCGGCGTCGCCGGTAGCGGCGGCCAGAAGATCGGCGCCGCCGGCAGCGGCGGCCAGAAGATCGGCGCCGCCGGCAGCGGCGGCCAGAAGATCGGCGGCGGCGGTAGCGGTGGCCAGAAGATCGGCGGCGGCGGTAGCGGTGGTAGCGGCGGTAGCGGCGGTGGCCAGAAGATCGGCGGTGGCGGTGGTGGCGGCGGCGCACGGCCCGGCAAGAAGAAGAAGCGAGCCGTGGACGAGAAGCTGGTCGCCGCGGCGGTGCGCCGCACCGTGGCCGATATGGAGACCTCCAAGCGCCGGCACCACCGACCCAACCGCGAGGACGATGCGGCCGTCGGCGTGGAGGAAGCGCCGCGCGTCATCCGTGTCGCCGAGTACGCCTCGGTGGCCGAGCTGGCCGCGCGCATCGAAGTGAAGCCGCAGGAGGTGATCGCCGCGTGCGTTCGCCTCGGGATCATGGCGAACATCAACCGCCGGCTCGACCGCGACTCCATCATGGCGGTCGCCGACGAGTTCGGATTCGCCGTCGACTTCGTCTCCGTGCTGGGCGAGGAGATCGAGGCCGCGTCCCCGACCGAGGAGCATCTGGAGCCTCGCGCGCCGGTCGTGACCGTCATGGGCCACGTGGACCACGGGAAGACGTCGCTCCTCGACCACATCCGGAACGCGAACGTCATCGCCGGCGAGGCGGGCGGCATCACGCAGCACATCGGCGCCTACGAAGTGACGTTGCCCGACGGGCACAAGATCGCCTTCCTGGACACGCCCGGCCACGAGGCCTTCACGGCCATGCGCGCCCGCGGCGCCCAGGTGACCGACATCGTGGTCCTGGTCGTGGCCGCGGACGACCGCGTCATGCCGCAGACCGTGGAGGCGATCGACCACGCCCGCGCGGCGAACGTGCCGATCATCGTCGCCATCAACAAGATCGATCTCCCCTCGGCGAACGTGGAGGGAGTCCGGCAGGAACTTTCCCAGCACAACATCCTCACCGAGGAGTGGGGCGGGAAGACGATCGCCGTGCCGATCTCCGCCAAGAAGGGGACGAACGTCGACAAGCTGCTGGAGATGATCCTCCTCCAGGCCGAGCTCATGGAGCTGCAGGCCGATCCGAACAAGCCGGCGCGCGGCGTCATCGTCGAGGCGCGGCTGGACAGGGGCCGCGGCATCGTCGCGACACTCCTGGTGCAGAAGGGGACGCTCCGGGTCGGAGACGCCTTCGTGGCCGGCTCGAAGAGCGGCAAGGTCCGCGCGCTCCAGAACGAGCGCGGGCAAAAGGTGGAATCGGCCGGGCCCTCCACGCCGGTCGAGGTGCTCGGCTGGAGCGAACCGCCTCAGGCGGGCGACACCTTCGCGGTGGTGGCGGACGAGCGCGAAGCCCGCGAACTGGCGGGGAAGCGAGCCATGCTCCTCCGCGAGCAGGAACTCCGCCAGCAGAAGCACGTGACGCTCACCGATCTCTTCGCGCAGATGAAAGAAGGGAAGGTGAACGAGTTGCTCGTCGTCCTGAAGGGCGACGTGGACGGCTCGGTGGAGGCGCTCCAGGACACGCTGACGAA
>JANOOP010000107.1:0-17462 GCA_031421415.1 Candidatus Eiseniibacteriota bacterium | reverse complement strand
CGGCGGTACCGCCGCCGCGACAGGCGGCGGCGGCGGCGGTCGCGCGGGAGGCACGGGCCCTGGCGGCAAGGGCGGTCGCGCGTTGCGCGACGAGGGCCCCGGCCGCGCGGCGACGGTCTACGTGCTGGCCGACTCCAGCGGCAAGAAGTCGCTGAAGCCGGTCCCTGTTCGCGTCGGCATCACCGACGGCACGCTGACCGAACTCCTCCCGGGCTCGCTCGAGGAAGGCGCCATGGTCGTCATCGGGCAGGAGGAAGAGAACGGGAAGCGCCAGACGACGAATCCTTTCCAGCCGAGCGGCGGCATGGGCGGGCCGCGCGGCGGCGGCACCAGCGGCGGCCGCACGGGCGGCGGGCGGTAGAGCGCGATGGTCGTCTGGAGCGAAGTTCTACGCGAAGCGCTACGGGCCCTCGGCCGGAACAAGGTCCGCACGCTTCTCACCATGCTCGGCGTGATCATCGGCGTGGCCGCGGTCATCGCCACGCTCGCCATCGGCCAGGGCGCGAAGCAGAGTGTTCAGGAGCAGATCCGAAGCCTCGGATCCAACGTCATCATGGTCTTCTCCGGCGGCATGATGGGCGCCGTGCGGACCGGCACGGGAACGGTGCAGATGCTTTCCGTCGAGGACGCGCAGGCGATCATGCGGGAGTGCCCCTCCGTCGCGATCGCCTCCCCCACCGTGCGGTCCCAAGCGCAGGTCGTGGCGGGCGACGCCAACTGGAGCACCACGGTGCAGGGCGGCGACGAGAATTTCCTCGTCGTGCGCGACTGGCCGGTGGTCGAGGGACGCACGTTCACGGTCTCCGACGTCCGCGCGGCGGCGAAGGTCTGCGTCATCGGCGCCACGGTGAAGAAGGAACTCTTCGGCGACGGCGAGGCGGTCGGGAGCACGATCCGGATTCGCCGCCTTCCGTTCCAGGTGATCGGCGTACTGAAGTCGAAGGGCTCGAACTCCTTCGGCCAGGATCAGGACGACATGATCGTAGCGCCGCTTCCCACCGTGCAGAAGAAGATCCTCGCCTCTCCGCTTCGGGTGGGGGCGATTTTGGTCTCGGCGCGGTCGGAGGCGGTCGTCGAGAACGCGATCGAGGAGATTTCGACGTTGCTCCGCCAGCGCCACCGGATCGGGGCGGGTCAGCCCGACGACTTCATGGTGCGATCTCAGTCGGAGATCGCCTCCACGGCGGAGGGGACGTCGCAGATCATGACGCTGCTGTTGTCGAGCGTCGCGTTGGTGTCGCTCCTGGTCGGCGGGATCGGCATCATGAACATCATGCTCGTCTCGGTGACCGAGCGAACGCGCGAGATCGGCGTCCGCCGGGCGCTGGGCGCGCGGAGCGTCGACATCATGGTGCAATTCCTGGCGGAGTCAGCGTTCGTGAGCCTGGTGGGGGGCGCCGTGGGGATTGCGCTGGGGATGGGGATCGCCTACGCGGTCTCACACTTCGCGCAGTGGCCCACGATGATCGGACCCCAGGCGATCGCGCTCGCGTTCGGATTTTCCGCGCTGGTGGGGATTTTCTTCGGATTCTACCCCGCGAGAACGGCGGCGCGGCTCAATCCGATCGATAGTTTGAGGTATGAGTAGGGCGCCGGTGAGAACCCCGACGCCCTTGGCTGCCTAGAGCGGCCAGTCGCGTAGAATCCGCTCCGTCTCCTCCGAGTGTCCGCTTTCGTCCCGCACCATGTCCTCGAGTTGGACCGCCAAGCCCTTCTCGCCCAACTCGTCGGCCTCGCGGGCGCGCTGCGTGTAGTCCTTCGTGGCTCGCCGCTCGGCCGCCAGCACGGCCTCCAGCATCTCGCGATTCGACTTCGCCGCCGGAACCGGCCGCGGAACGGTGGTCGGATCGCCGCCCATCGCCACGATCTTGTTCGCGAGGAACTGGGCGTGGAGTTGTTCGTCCACCACCTCGGCGAGGAAGAACGTGGCCAGTTGCGGCCGGTAGGGCCCCGTCACCTTTGCCGCGTAGGTCAGGTATTGAATGATCGCGCCGAGTTCCCCGGCGTAATCCTCGTTCAGACGCTCGATCATCTGCTTCTTGTCCATCGCTGCTCCTTCCTCGAAACTCTACGTCAGAATGCTACGTCCGACCCGCCAGCGCGCTGGAACTCTTCCCTTCCACCAGCGGCACGATGTGGACGCGGCCGCCGGCCTTCTCCACCACGTCCCGTCCCACGACTTTGTCGGGCGAGTAGTCGCCGCCCTTCACGAGGACATCGGGCTTCAGTGCTTCGATGATCGCGGCGGGCGTCTCCTCGTCGAACACCACCACCCCATCCACGTCGCGCATCGCGGCCAGCACCTCGGCGCGGTCGGCCTCGCTCTGCGCGGGCCTTCCCTCACCCTTCAATCCGCGCACCGAACGGTCACTGTTGATCGCGACCATCAGAAAGTGCCCCTGCAGGCGCGCCTCGCGCAGGAGCGCCACGTGCCCGGGGTGAATGAGATCGAAACATCCGTTCGTGAACACGAACGTCATCCCCCGCGCCCGTGCGGAGGCGCGGCGGCGGAGGGCATCTTCCAAGGACAACACTTCACCCACGAGCGACCCTCCTAGCCTTCCAGATCTTGAAGCGACGCGATGAGATCGTCAGCGGTCGCGGCGGCGGTTCCTAGATGCGCCACCACCAATCCCGCCGCGTGATTCGCCAGGACGCACGCCTCGGCCAGTGGCGCCCGCGCGGCCAAGGCCGCGCCCATGGTCGCCACCACCGTGTCGCCGGCGCCGGTCACGTCGTAGACCTCACGCGCCTTCGTGGGAATGTGGGTGTGCCCTTCCTCGTCGAAGAGCGACATTCCATCCTCGCCGCGCGTGATCAACACCGAGCGCGACGCCAGTTTCTCGCGCAGGCCGAACCCCGCCTCAGCGAGTTCGGTCTCGTTCCGGATGCGCCGTCCCCACGCCTGCGCCGCCTCGTTCAGATTCGGCGTGACGATCGTGACACCCTTGTAGCGGAAGAACTGCTCTTCCTTGGGGTCAACAGCGGTGGGAATGCCGCGGCGGGAGAGTTCAGGCAAAAGCGCGTCCAACAGCGGCGGCGACAAGACGCCCTTTCCGTAGTCGGAGAGAATTACCGCGTCAGCGCCCGCCAAAGCCGCCACTACCCGCTCCAGCAGCCGCGCGCGCGAAGAATCGGCCAGCGCGTCGCGCGTCTCCTCGTCGGCCCGGAGCACCTGCTGGTGGTGCGCGATGATCCGCGTCTTCACGGTGGTGCGCCGCGCCGCGTCGGAGATCATCCCCGCCTCGGGATCGACGCCGCGCTCGCGCAGCAAAGTCGCCAGGCCACCAGCGGCGAGGTCGGTCCCGCAAACCCCGAACAACACCGGCACCGCCCCCAGCGAAGCCACGTTGTGCGCCACGTTCGCCGCGCCCCCGAGGCGGAACTCCTCCCGATCCACGTCCACGACCAGGACCGGCGCCTCGGGCGAGACGCGCGTGGCGCGCCCCCAGAGGTAGCGGTCGAGGATCACGTCGCCCACGACGAGCACGCGCTTGCCGCGAAACTCGCGGACGCGCGCGGCGAGGGCGCTCCTGGTAAACGTGGGGGCGCGGCGGGTGGCCATTGAAGCCGGGTTCATTCCCGGTCCTCGCGCTCCTCACCGCCCTCGTCCGAGTCGGCGCCGTCCGTGCCCGCGTGCAACCCGGGCTCGTCCTGCACGTCGCCGGCGTAGAAGTCGTCAATCAACACCTGCGCCTTCTCGGCGTCTCGCTCCATCACCTCCACGTGCCCCCAGAAGCCCTGGTGAAATGTCCCCACGCCGGGGAGCCACGGAATCTGCATCGCCACCGCCGTGGCGGGAACTCCGTTCGAGCGGAGGAAATCGACGAGGAGCGTGGCCGTCGTCTCGTCCTGGACACGCCGCACCGACACCAGGCGTTCGTCTTCGCTCATGACTCGTAGCCCTCCGGGAAGCGCTGACGCCAAGCCCACGCCGTCTCGACGATCGTGTCGAGTTCGCCGAATTGAGGCTTCCAGCCTAACACGCGGCGGGCCGATTCGGACGAGGCGATCAGGAGCGGCGGATCGCCTTCCCGGCGGCCGGCGTCGGCGGTCGGAACGTCGCGCCCGGTCACGCGGCGGACGGCGCCGATCACCTCCCGCACCGACGCTCCGCGCTCCGAGCCCAGATTGAGCGTCACCGGCTCCCCGCCCTCGGCCAGGTACTTGGCCGCCCGGACGTGCGCCTCCGCCAGGTCCAACACATGGACGTAGTCGCGCACGGCCGTGCCGTCCGGCGTGGCGTAGTCGGTGCCGTAGACCGGCACCGGTCCGCGCGCGCCGCGCGCCGCGTCCAGAAGAAGCGGGATCAAGTGCGTCTCCTCGCGATGGTCCTCGCCGTGGTCGATGCTCGCGCCGGCAACGTTGAAGTAGCGAAGCGTGACGTGCGCGAGGGAGCCGGCGCCGGCCCGCTCCGACAGCATTCGTTCGAACGTGAGCTTCGTGGCGCCGTAGGGGTTCACCGGGCGAAGCGACGACGACTCGCGGAGCGGCATGGCCGCGGTGGAATCGTAGACCGCCGCGGAGGAGGAGAAAACGATGGTACGGACGTCGTGGCGCTGCATCGCGTCGAGGAGGCGAACTCCGTTCACCACGTTCGCCTCGTGATAGAGCTCGGGCTGCTTCACCGATTCGCCGACGATCGATTTCGCCGCCAGGTGGATCACCGCGTCGATGCTCTTCACCGTGAGCGCTTCGTGTAGCGCCGCCTCGTCGCTCACGCCCCCCTCCACCAGATACGCCAGCGCCGGGACGGCGTCGCGGTGCCCCGTGGAGAGGTCGTCGAGAACAATGACCGAATGACGCGCCCGAACCAGTTCCTCGCAGACGACGCTTCCGATGTAGCCGGCGCCCCCGACGACGAGGACGTTCACGGGCGCGCGGCCCGGCCTGGCGAGGCTCGGAGCGCCTCGCGGAGCGCGCGCAACGCCACAGCGGGATCGGGCGCGCGGAAGACGGAATTCCCGGCGACAAAGGTGTCGGCGCCCGCCTCGGCGGCGACCGCGATCGTCGAAGGCCCGATGCCGCCGTCCACTTGCAGAAGGCAGTCGAGGTCGCCCGCTGCGATCGCCTGGCGAACGCGCGCGATCCGCGCGGGCGACTTCGGCAGGAACGCCTGGCCGCCGGCGCCCGGCTCCACGGTCATGACGAGCGCGAGGTCGATATCGGGAAGCACCGGCAGGAGCCGCTCGATCGGCGTCCCCGGCTTGATGGCGATCCCGGCGCGCAGTCCGCGATCGCGGATGGCCCGAGCCGCGGCCGCTGGATCGGCCACCGCCTCCAGGTGCACGGTCAGATGATCGGCTCCCGCGCGCGCAAACCCTTCCAGGAATCGCATCGGATCCACGACCATGAGATGGACGTCGAGCGGAAGCGAAGTCAGTTTCCGGCACGCCTCCACGACGATCGGGCCGAACGTGAGATTCGGCACGAACTGGGCGTCCATGACGTCGATGTGGAGAAAATCGGCGCCGGCGCGCTGCACGATGGCGAGTTGCTCGCCGAGGCGCGCAAAGTCGGCCGAGAGGAGCGAGGGGCAAAGCCGCATCTCAGGCGGCTTCGCCCAACGCGCGGCGGCACTCATGGATTCGCGTAGAGGACGATGGAGTCGCGCGGCGCCACACGGCTCCCGGCCGCCGGCTCCTGCCCGGCGACGATCCCGCTCTTTTGGCGCGGACCGCCTGCCCGGGTCACCACCACGAAGCCCTCGTCGCGGAGCGCCCGCGCCACGGGAACCACCTCGCGGCCGGTCAGGTCGGGGAGCACGTAGCCTCGCGGTAGCGACCCCATGCTGACCAGGAGGTCTACTGCTATCTCCTGTTGTACGACAGTTTCCCCGGGCGGATCGCTCGCGACCACCATGTCGCGCGGAGCCTCGTCGGTGTAGACGCGCGCCAGCCGTCCGCGCCGGAGTCCCGCGCCTTCCAGCATGATCTCGGCACGCTGGATCGATTCCCCATCCACCACCGGGACCGTCGTCCCCTGGGCGCCCAGGCTCATGACCACGGAGATGCGCCGTCCCCGCTTCACGACCGAGCCGGGTTCCGGATCCTGGCGCGAGACGTAGCCGCGCGGCACGTCGGGGCTCCACTGCTCGGAGATCTTGGAGAGGCGCAGTTCGCCTCCGGCCAGGGAGCGCTCCGATTCCCGCTCGCTCAGCCCCACCAGGTCGGGCACGCGGACCTCTTCCCCCTGCCGCGTCAGCGACGGCATGAGGACGAGGTTCACGATGAGGAAGCCGCCGGCCAGGGCAATGGCCGAGAGGAGGAGGGTGCCGGTCACGAGATTGAAGCGGGGGCCGCGCCGGCGATTGGCCGGAGGCGCGCCGACTTCGGGGGCCAGATCCTCGAGGGAGACCTTTTCGCGATCGTTCATGCGCGCCGGAGGCGGACGGCGTAGACGCCGTCGGTCCCGTGGATGTGGGGAAAGGCCCGGATCGCGGCGTCGGCGCCGCGGAATGCCGACGGCACGTGGGGACGCGCGTCATCCATGACAAACGAGGAGTGTGTGTCGAGAAATTCCTTCACGGTCGCGTCGGTCTCTTCCGGTTCCAGAGAGCAGACACTATACACCATGACGCCGCCCTTCCGGACAAGGGCCGCGGCCGCGTGAAGGAGCGCCCGCTGGAGCTTCGCCATCTCGGAAATGATCGGGGCTTCCTTCCGCCACCGCGCGTCGGCGCGCCGGCGAAGGACGCCCAAGCCGCTGCAAGGAGCGTCCACCAGCACGGCATCGAACGGCGCCGCGAAGGGGGGCCGCAGGCCGTCGGCGCAGATCACCGCGATCCGCGGCATCCGGAGCCGCTCGGCCAGGTTCTCGCGCATGGAGCGCGCGCGGCTTGCGTGGCGCTCCATGGCGACAATGAGCCCGTTGGGCGCCACCGCCTCCGCCAGTGCCGCCGCCTTTCCGCCCGGAGCGGCGCAGTAGTCGAGCACGCGCATTCCCGGCCTCGCGCCGAGGAGGAGCGGGACGACCGACTCCGCCTCGTCCTGGAGCCAGAGCATTCCCTGGCGGAAGAGTTGCGAGCGGCTGGGAACGTAACCGGCCGCGACGACCCGCACCGGGCCTCCGTTCGGCCCTGGCACCGATTCGTGCCCCTCGGCGCGGAGCGCCTCCTGGAAGACCGCCATCCGCAACCGGTGGAGATTGGGGCGGACCGTGATCGCGGGCTCGTCATTGTCGGCCCGCATGAGCCGTTCCGCCTCCTCCACGCCCAGGCGCGCGACCCAGCGCTCCACAAGCCACCGCGGGTGCGACGTCGCGACGGCGAGATGAGCGACCGGATCGGCCTCCCGCGAGGGGAACGCGGCGCGCTCGCCGGAAGCGAGCCGCCGGAGCACGGCGTTTACCAGACCCGCCGTCCCGGGGTGGCCGTACTGTTTCGCCAGCTCCACGCTCTCCGCCACCGCGGCCGAGACCGGGACGCGCGTCAGGACCAGCATCTGATAGGCGCCGAGCCGAAGCGCGGTGCGAATCCAGAGCGGAAGTCCCGCCATGCCGTCCTGGCGCCCGCCCAGCAGGGCGTCGAGGTGGTGGTCGAGGAGCGCGCGATAGCGAAGCGTTCCCTGCACGAGAGTCGTCACGAACGCCGCGTCGCGCGGTTCGAGCGCGTTCGCGCGGAGCCTCGTCTCGAGAAGACGATCGGCGTAGGCGCTCCGGCTCTCGGCGTCGTGGAGGATCTGGAGGGCGAGTTCGCGCGGAGGCGTCTTCCTCCGGCGCGGCGGCGTGCGGCGCGGGGGACCGCTCATGCCGGCCCCGCGCGGAGCGGAAGGAGCGAGCCGGCGCGAAGCCGGGCTCCGTTCGCGTAGTCGGCGCCCGACATCTCCTTCCGGCCCGCCGGACGGACGCGCGCCAGCCAGAGGGTCCCCGCACCGCACGCCACGCCGAGTCCGCGCGCGCGATCGATGGCGCGCACGGTCCCTACGGGAGTCGGCAGGGAATCGAGGCCGCGGGGCGCGGCGGGATCGGCCGGCTCCTCGGAATCGGCGGCCGCGTCGCCGGCAGTCGCGGCCAGCACGACCAGCCGCTCCGACTCGAGATCGAGCCACGCGCCCGGCTCCGGCGTGTAGGCGCGGACCCGGCGCGCGAGCGTCTCGGCCGATTCGGCAAGCGAGAGCCGCGCGTCGGCAGTCTTCAGCTTCGGCGCGTAGGTCGCTCTCACGTGATCCTGTTCCCGGCGGGTCGCGACGCCGCGCCCGATGAGATCGATCGACTCCGCCAGGAGTTCCGCCCCCATGGCCGCCAGACGGACGCCCAGCGTCTCCGCGTTCTCCTCCGGCGCGATCGGCGTCGCGCGCGTGAGGAAGACGGGGCCCTCGTCGAGCCCTTCCGTCATCCACATCGTGCTGACTCCCGTCTCCACGTCCCCCGCCAGGAGCGCCGCCTGGACGGGCGCCGCGCCACGATGCCGCGGGAGGAGCGAGAAGTGGACGTTCAGCGCGCCCAGGCGCGGCACGGCGAGGAGCGCGGGGCTCAGAATCTGCCCGTAGGCGACGACGACCAGGAGATCGGGAGAGAGGGCGCGGACGCGCTCCAGTTCCTCGGCCGCGCTGGCGCGATCTGGCGTGACGACCGGAAGGCCGAGCGCTTCGGCCGCGGCGCGGACGGGAGAGGGCGTGAGCGCGAGCCCGCGCCCCTTCGGCTTGTCGCGGCGTGTGACGACAAGGAGCGGCGTCTGGCCGTCGGCGACCAGGCGCCGGAGCGGCGGCACGGCGTGTTCGGGCGTGCCGTAGTAGACGAGGCGCATGGCGCCCCTCAGCGCGACCGCGCGGCTCCGGAGGCGCCGTCTTCGGTGGATCCGGAGGCGTGCGAGGAATCGTCGTCGTCGGGCCGGACGCGCTTCCACTTCGCCTCGAGAAGGCGGCGTTGGATCAATCCCAGCCGATCGAGGAAGAGAATTCCGTCGAGGTGGTCCTGCTCGTGCTGGAGCGCTCGGGCCAGGAGCCCCTCGGCCTCCATCCGGAACGGCTTGCCGTCGGCGTCCGTGGCCTCCACGACGATCCGCGCGGCGCGCTTCACGTCGGCGCGGAGCCCCGGAATGGAGAGGCACCCCTCTTCGCCGACGATCTCCCCGGAGCGCTCCCGGATGAGCGGATTAACGAACGCCTGCTTCACCCGCGCGGCCCCCACCTCCTCCGGCTCCACGTCGACGACGAAGACGCGGACGGAGCGCCCGACCTGCGGCGCCGCGAGCCCAACCCCCTCCTCCACGTACATCGTGGCGAACAGCGTCTCGATGAGATCACGGATCTCGGGCGTGACCGCGGAGACCGCGTCGGCCCTGCGGCGCAGGACGGGGTCTCCAAGGAAGCGAAGCGGGAGCGGCTCGCTACTCACCGCGCTCCTTCACCTGCACGATGCTCGCGCGAGAGAATTCCATCTTCACCTCGTCCGTCACCTTCAACACGACCACGTCGTCCTTGGTCCCGACGACGGTGCCGTAGATGCCGCCCGTGGTGAGTACCCGGTCTCCCTTCTTCACGGAGGCGAGCATGGCCGCCGTCTCCTTCTGGCGCTTCTGCTGGGGGCGGATGATCATGAAGTAGAAGATCCCCACCGTGATGGCGAGGATGACGACCATGTGGATCATCTGCTCCGACGCCGAGGGCGCCGCCGGGGCGGCCGCCTGGGCGTAGACTGCATCGATCATTCGGGGTCTCCTGAGGGTTCTCGCGCGGATGGCTCCCTGGCTCCGGCGCGCTCGCGGTAGCGTTCGGTCACCGCGCGGTGGAATTCGTCGAAGGCGCCGCGCTCGATCGCCGCGCGCGCGCCCGCCATGAGTGTCTGGTAAAACGTGACGTTGTGCAAGGTGAGCATACGGTGCGCCAGGATCTCGCCCGCCACGTGCAGATGGCGCAGGTAGGCACGCGAGAACTCCGTGCACGCCTCGCAGCCGCACTCGGTGTCGAGCGGCCGCGGATCGCGCGCGTGGACGGCGTTTCGGATGTTGATCGGGCCCTCGTGCGTGAAGGCCATCCCGTTTCGCGCGTTCCGGGTCGGCAGGACGCAGTCGAAGAGATCGACGCCGCAGGCGATGCCGTCCAGGAGGTCGAGCGGCGTCCCCATCCCCATGAGGTAGCGCGGACGTTCGGCCGGGAGGGTACCGGTGGCCGCGCGCGCCAGGGCCCAGGTTTCCTCCTTCGCCTCCCCCACGGAGAGTCCGCCGAGGCAGTAGCCGTCGCACGGCATGCGCGCCGTGCGCTCCGCCATCTCGGCGCGGAGCGCGGGGTCGCCGCCTCCCTGCACGATCGCGAAACGGAGCTGCGGCAAGCCGGTCGGCGTGTCGAGTGTGGCCGCGTGCGCGAGCGAGCGCTCGGTCCAGCGGATCGTCCGCTCCCCCGCGTCCCGGACCGCCTCGGGCGTCGCGGGAAGGAGGATGGCGTGATCGAGCGTCACGGCGATGTCGACGCCGAGGTCGGCCTGCACGTCCATGGCCCGCTCCGGCGTGAGCAACTCGGGGCGCCCGTCCAGATGAGAGCGAAACGCGACCCCCTCCTCCGTGATTCTCACGCGCTCTTTAAGACTCAGAATCTGATAGCCGCCGCTGTCGGTGAGGATTGGCGCGTCCCATCCCATGAAGCGGTGCAGACCTCCGAGGGAGCGGATGACCTCCGCCCCCGGCCGGAGCATCAGATGGTAGGTGTTGGCGAGGAGGATCTGCGTCCCCGAGACGCGGAGGTCGGCCGGGGATAGCCCCTTCACCGTTCCCTGCGTGCCGACCGGCATGAAGGCCGGCGTGCGGACGACGCCGTGCCCGGTGACGAGCAGGCCCGCGCGCGGAGAAACCGCGGCGCCCCGCTCCAGGGTGAATACTACCGGCGCCGCGGAGGTCGCCGGCTCAGCCGGCATGGCCGGCGGGACTCTCGATCCGGTACTCCTTGAGCTTCGTCCGGAGCGTCTGGCGCGAGATGCCGAGCGCCTCGGCCGCGCGCGTCTTGTTTCCCCCGGCGTGCGACAGCGCCATCTCGATCGCCACGCGTTCCGCCTGCGCCAGGGTCGTCACGCCCCCCTCGGTGTGGAGGCGCGCTTCGAGCACCTGCATTCCCGTTCCGGTCACACCGACGATCTCGGAGGGAAGATGCTCGGGGAGGATCCACTCCTCCGATTCCAGGAGGATCGTCCGTTCGATCACGTTCCGGAGTTCGCGCACGTTTCCGGGCCAGCGGTAGGCCATCAGGAGCCCCATCGTCTCGTCCGTGGCGCCCTTCACGGCCTTGCCCAGTTCGCGATTGTAGGTCGCGACGAAATGGTCCACCAGCGCCGGGACGTCCTCGGGACGCTCGCGAAGTGGCGGCACCACGATGCGAATCACGTCGAGGCGGTAGAAGAGATCCTCGCGAAACCGCTGCTGCTCGACCAGCGACTTGAGATCCTTGTTCGTCGCGGCCACGATGCGTGTGTCGACGTGGACGTCGGTCGTGCCGCCGAGGCGGCGGAAGCGCTTCCCCTCCAGCGCGCGCAGGAGCTTCGCCTGGAGCGCCAGCGACATCTCGCCGATTTCGTCCAGGAAGAGCGTGCCGGCGTTCGCCATCTCCATGAGTCCCTTCTTCGTCCGCTTGGCGTCGGTGAAGGCGCCCTTCTCGTAGCCGAAGAGTTCGCTCTCCAGGAGATTCTCCGGGAAGGCGCTGCAGTTCACTTCCACGAACGGGCCGTCGCGCGTCGGGCCGAGGTCGTGCACTTCCCGCGCCAGGAGTTCCTTGCCGACGCCGGTCTCCCCCTGGAGGAGGACCGTGGAGGTGCCGGTGGCCGAGGCCTTCTTCACCATCTCGAAGAGGCGGACCATCCGGGTGGAGCCGCCCACGATCAGCGTGGAGCCGGCGCGGCGGCGCTCGGCGGCGCGCAGACGCGTGACCTCCTCGCTCAGGCGAATCTCTTTGAGCGCGTTTCCGATGACGAGCTTGATGTGATCGAGCTCGAACGGCTTTCCGACGTAGTCGTAGCAGCCGGCGCGAGCCGCCTCGATGGCGTTCGCGAATTTCCCGTACGCGGTCATGATGATGACCTGCGTCTCGGGCCGCTTCGCCTTGATCCGCTTCAGGAGCTGGATGCCGCTCTCGTCGGGAAGCTTTTGGTCCACGAGCGCGACGTGGAACTCCTCCCGCTCCAGGAGGCTCAGCGCCTCCGCCACGTCGGCGGCGGTCTCGACGCGATAGCCCTCCTCCGTCAGGCTCTCCTTGAGCGTGAAGCGGAGGGTGCGTTCGTCGTCCACCACCAAAAGGTTGTAGGTCTGCCTAGCGAGGGTCGCGACGTCTGTCTCCATGTCTCTTCTCCACGGGTAGATCGATGATCACGGCGGTTCCCTGTCCCACGACGCTTTCGATCGTGATGGTGCCGCCATGCTCTCGAACGATGCTCTGACAGATGCTGAGCCCCAGGCCGGTCCCCTGGGCGCGCGTCGTGTAGAACGGATCGAAGACGCGCGCGAGGTCAGCGGCCGGAATGCCCGGCCCGTTGTCTTGTACTCGAATTTCCACCACATCCAGGAGCGGCAAGTCCGCGGCCGGCTCCAGCCGGTCGGTGGCGCGCCGCCCAATGCTCCCCCGCACCGCGGCCCGCTTCCGCGCGGGGCGGAGGGTGACGCGAATCTCGCCCCCCTTGGCGAGGGCCTGGAGCGCGTTCATCAGGATGTTCAAAAGGACCTGCAGCACCTGGTCGAGATCGACGAAGACCGGCGGAACGGTGGCGGCGCGCTCGACGTGGAGCAGGACGTTCTGCCGGACCGCCAGCTCGTGAACCAGCGTCAGCGCCTTGTCGAGTGCGGGGACCACGTTCTGGCGCTCCAGGCGCGGCGTGGCAGGGCGGGCGAACTGGAGGAGTCCCTCCACGATCCGGTCCAGGCGCGCGGACTCCTCCAGAATGAGATCGACGAACTGGCCTCGCGGATCGCCGCTTTCGACCCGGCGGCGGAGAATCTGGGCGGAGGTGGCGATGCCGGTGAGCGGATTCCGGATTTCGTGGGCCACGCCGGCCGAGAGCTCGCCCAGGGAGGCCAGGCGGTCGCGGCGGCGCCACTGCTCCTCGCGCGTTTTCTGCTCGCGCAGATCCTGGAAGACCGCCACGGTGCCATGGAGCGCGCCGTCGAGCCCCTCCAGCGGCAGGAGGCGAAGCGCGACCGGAAGGACGTCTCCCGCCTTCGTCACGACTTCCACTTCCTGTGGCTCGGTCCCCGCGGCGGTGGCGCCCGGCTGCACGTGCCCCTCGCCGCGGGGAGCGCGGAAGACGCGCGCGGCGTCCTCGCCCTCCAGGGCCGCTGGCTCGAAGCCCAGGAGCCGCGCGGCGGCCGGATTGGCGGCGACGATCTTCCCCGCCCGATCGGTGGCCAGAACGCCAAGCTGAGCGTGTCTGAGGAAGCTCCAGGCCACTTCCAGGGCAGCGGAAGGGGGAGGTCCGCCCTCGGCGGTCAGGACGGTGATGGCGTGGCGAGCTCTCAACGGGCGGCTTCCCAGCCGGGCGGTGGCGTCATCCTTGAGCCCCCAGGTGCCAGACGGCGAACATATCGATTCGCCCGCCCGACAGGGGCGTGGCGGTAGGTGGCTACATATTTACCAGCTGTTCGAAACGGGGGTCAAGCGGTTTCGGGGCGGGAACTTCCAGCCTTGCGCTTGGGGCGCGCCAGGTCGTTCAGGAGGAGCGTGGCCACGGTCCGGCGGACCTCCAGACGGTTGTAGAAGCCGTCGGAGATGCGACGCCGGGCAAGTTCGACTCGCCCGTTCGTCTCGGGCTCGTTGATGTCGGCTCGGTCCTTAGTGGAGACGGTCGGCACGGCGGCAATCCCTCCGAAGCGCGTCGAGCGCTTCGACCCAGTGGTCCCGGAGCATCGAGAGCGCCTGAAACGCGTCCTCGTATTCGCCCTCCGCCACATCCGTGAGGCAGGTATCGAAGTGCTCCAGCACTCGATTTCCCGCGGCCCGTCCCTGGGAGTCTAGGGCGTTCATCAGTTCATAGATCGACTTTTCCGCCACGTGGCGATCGCCGAGCAGACAGCCGCGGAGCGCGCACTCAAAGAGGGCGGTCACCTGATCGCCCCGTTCGAGCCAGCGGTCCATGACGTCGCGGACATCGCGGCGTCGCGGACCCGATCCCAGGCGCCGGCGGCTGGCCGTGCGCTTACGCTTGGCCGTTGTTTTCGCCGTCACGCGCCGGGGGAGCGTCGCCGGGGGCGCCGCTGTTCGGGGTCTGAGCCTCGCGCAGCCGGCGGTTCTCCGCCTGGATGCGCTCGTAGATCTCCTCGCGATGGACCTTCACGCTCGGCGGCGCTTCGATACCGAGTTTCACGTGATTTCCCTTCACCTCGACGATCGTGATCTTCACGTCGTCGCCGATGCGGATGTTCTCACCGAGCTTGCGGGTCAGGAGGAGCATCGTGCCCTCGATTTCTCCAGCGTCCTGCTGGGGTTCAGGTCCGGCCGGGGAGGGCGACGCGCGTCTCACCGGCGAACGCGCGCCCTTCTCCCGTCCCAATCAGAGATCGGCAACGCGGGACCTCATCTGAACCATGATTCCGAACGGCGACGCGCTCCGGACGCGCAAGGCGAGGCCGAGGCCCGATCGAGCCATGGCCTTGTGATGCAGGGGCCGTGATGGTAACGTGCCGCCCCATGGTGAGAAGAGTGGACGGACATGGAAAACGGTGGCGCGCGTGGCGGACATTCGCTGGCGCGGGCGCGATGGCGCTCGCCCTCGCCTCCTGTGAAGGAAGTCAGGTCACCGAACCGCCGCTCACCGGCGTGCAGTGGAGTCGGTTGACCTCCACCTCGCTTCAAGACTGCCTCTACCCGGATTTGCGCGGCGACTCGATGGTCTTCGTCTCCCGCGGCGTCGACGGTCGGCCGCGGCTCACGGTGTCGCTAGCCGACGGTTCAGAGCATGCAGTTTTCAACTATCCCGGCCCAGCCTCCTGGGTCGATTTCCGGCCTCGCTGGGTCCGTTCCCAGACCGTCGTTTACCAGGCAAATCGGAACGGCACGTACGATCTCTGGTACCGGGAACTCGACGTCAGCCAAGACCGCCGGCTCACGACGTTCGGCTCGAACGAGAGCGCGCCGGCCCCGCGACCGGGAAGTCCCGGCCTCGTCTACGTGGAATACGACAACAACGGCTCCACCGAGGGGAGCGCCGATCTGCGCGGCCGCATCGTCCTGATCCCCGACACGGCCGCCGTCCCGCTCGATCGGATCTACCTCACGCCCGATACGCTTCGCTGCGGAGAGCCCGACTGGGATCCGACGGGCCAGAAACTCTGCTTCAGCGTCGAGAACGCCATCGATTTGACTCGCCATCTCTACACGCTGAATCTGGCGCCTGGCGATAGCCTGCCGATCCAGATCACGGTCGGCGCCGCGCACGACTACGGTCCGCGTTGGAGCCCCGACGGTGGGAGGATTCTCTTCTCCTCGGATCGCACGAACCGCTGGGGTGTTTGGGTCGTCCACCCGGAGGGCGAGGCGAAGGGGCTGAAGCTGGTCTCGTTCGACGACTCGGATGGATCGGTCTACACGCCTTCCTGGACGCCGGACGGGGCGAACATCGTCGTTTCTTCCGACGGGCGGGGGGGTGTTCGTAGTCTTTGGCTGCTTTCTGGTCTTCCTGCTTTTGGGTTTTAACAGCTAGAGATTATCGGCAGCGGGTCGGAGGCGGGGCGAAGCCCTCCGGTCGCTGTGCGGCGCCCGCGCTGCGCGCGGGCTTGCAGGATTCCTTCGGGTTCGCCCCGTCTCCGACCCTATGCGGACCACCATAGGGCTGCTAGACCACAGAAAAGCGACAGCTTGATCGTTGCGGAGATTTGGCCGTTACGCGGGGCTTTTCCACCTAGCGCTATCAGCGCCCAGAGCATTAGTAGGCCCGCTGTCGGGATGGCTAGCGCTAGGTAGGGCTTGCCTAGTCCTCCGCTGGTGGCGGGCAACGGTAGGAGCAGGAGCGCCGCTAGTAGTCCTAGCCTCGCCGCTTGATTCACCACGATTGATCCCCTCTCGATCGCCCACGTGGTTCTGCCCGCCGCTCGGTCGCCTGGCGCGTCTTCCAGTTGCTTCACGCATTCGCGCGCGAATTGGGCGGCGCCGGCCAGGAGCGCCGGGAGAAGCGCGCGTTCGGCGCGGGGAGCGCCGGCGGCTCCCCAGAGGACGGCGAGCGAGGTGAGCAGCGCGATGGCCAGCGGTCCCGCGGCGCCGCGGTCCTTGAGCCAGGGGCTGTAGGCGAAGAGCGCGCCCGCGGCCGCGAGGGCGATTCCCCACGTGGTGGCGTCGCGCGGGGCGGCGGCGAGGAGCAACGCGGCGATACCCAGCGCCGTCCACGAGACGATGGCGGCCGCGCGCGGGGAGAGCGCTCCGGAAGGGACGGGGCGGTCGGGGCGATTGAAGCGGTCGGAGGCCAGATCGATCGAGTCGTTTCTCGCGTATCCGAAGGCGCCGATCAGGACCGGCACGAACAGGGTCGCGATGTCGGGTGCGCCAGCCCCCAGCCGCGCGCCGACCCAGGCGGCGAGCGCGATGGCGACCAGGTTGAGCGGCCGGACGACTTGAGCGAGCCCGAGGATTGTTACAAGGGGGGCTGGCCGTTTGGGCGGGGCGGGGCGGCCGGCGGAGGCGTCGCCGCTCACGCGGGGCGCCACCCAGCAAGGTTCCCGCGGAAGCGACGGGCCAGATCGCGCAGCATCGCCTCGCGCGCCGCGGCCCCGCTGGCTCCCTCGCTCGTCCACGAGGCGAGGAGCGGATCGAGGAGGCAGGAACCGGCCACGATTCCCTCGGCCCGATCGCGGTAGGGCGAGAGATCCGTGGCGGGCGTCATGCCGAATCCGAGCGCGCGCGGGAGCGGCGTCGCGCGCCGGCAGCGATCGAGAAGTTCCAGAATGCCGAAATCTTCCCCTCCCCGCCCGGTCACGCCGAGCCGCGCCACGACATAAAGAAATCCGGGGGCCCGCGCAGCGACCGTGGAAAGCCGCGCCTCTCCGGTCGTCGGCGCGACGAGCGTGATCGTGTCGATGCCCGCGTCGTCGAACGCCGCCCAGGTCTCGGGCTCTTCCTCGGGCGGCAGATCGACCACGATGACGCCATCCACTCCGGCGGCGGCGGCGTCCTCGGCGAAGCGTGGCGCGCCGTATCGCGAGACGGGGTTCAGGTAGGTCATCAGCACGATCGGCGTCTCATGCCGCGCGCGGATACGAAGCGCCTGTCCCACGACGTGCGCCAGCGTCGTTCCGGCGTCGAGCGCCACCTGCGTGGTCCGCTGGATGACGGGACCGTCGGCGAGCGGATCGGAGAACGGAACGCCGAGTTCCAGGACGTCGGCGCCCTCCTCGCAGAGCGAAGAGGCGAGACGGTCCGACTCGGTGAGCGTGGGAAATCCCGACGTGAGGTACGGGATGAAGGCGCCTCGACCGCTGGCGCCGGCGGCGGCGAACGCGGCGGCGATTCGCCGGGGCGTGCCGGCGGGGCCGGGCGCTCCGGCCGGCGTCATCCGCCGAGCGC
>JANOOP010000106.1:0-1687 GCA_031421415.1 Candidatus Eiseniibacteriota bacterium | reverse complement strand
TCGAAACCGGCGACCCGGTCGGCGTCGCGCAGAAGGCGGACCTGCTCGTAGCGAATGCCCGTCTCCGTCAAGCCCGCGGCCGTCGACGACTTCGAGTCGCCTCCGGCGCTGGCCGCCGTGGCTCCGAGAAGGAGCCCGGCGGCGCCAGCCGTCAGGAACCAGGTGGCAATGCGAACGTGATTCATGGCTCGAGACCCCCGCACCTTACTGGACCGGAATGACCGGCACGGAGCCCTGGGGGCCGCCGGTAGAAATCTCGACGGTGCGCGTGCGGCTTTCGATGGTGCGGCCGTCGGCGTCGCGCACTTCGAGCGTGTAGCGATAGACGCCATCCGGAAGCGGCATGCCCGTCTCGTCCTTGCCGTCCCAGAGCAGATGCGCCGGAGGCTGTCCCTTGCCGCCGAATCGCCGGGTCACTTCGTCGCTCTTATTGAGAACCGCGAGCGACCACGAATCGGGCTCCGACTTGGTGCGCGCATTGAGCGCGATCTTCGTCACGGCCGACTCGCCCGTCGGCGAGAAGATCTCGGGCGAGGCGTTGGCGGTCGCGAAGAACCCGCCGAAGCGATACGAAAGGCCGATCCGGTGCGTCAGGCCGAGCGGATGGTCGAGCACGCCGTAGTCGAACTGATACTTGCCGCTGAAGCGGTAGGAGAGGCCGCCGCCGGGGCTCTCGTCGTTGTATCCGACGCGGAGCGCCAGCATCGGCTGGATCCAGTACTCCGAGCCGCCGCGAATGCGTATCCCCGGACCCGACACCTGGTCGAGCTCGGCCGCGAGAAGGCCTCGGCCGTTGAAGAGCGTCGCCGCGAACCCGCCGCGGAACTCCACGGGGTAGGTCTCCTTCGTGTCCCGGAGCGTGAGGTTCGGACCGCCCAGGTTCAGGACCGAGAGCCCGAGCCGGAGATTCGGGGTAACGTCGTAGACGCCGCCCAGGTCGAACCCGACGCCGCCGGCGTTGAAGTCCTCCACGGTCTGGCGGACGAGCTTCACGTTCGTGCCGAGCGCCAGGCGCGGATTGATGTTCCGGGCGACGGTGAAGAGATACGCCGTCTCCCCCTCGTGGAAGTCGCCCAGCGGATCGTTCATGGCGTTGGTCCGCTGGAACGCTCCCGACTGCATCGACACGATGCTGAGACCGAAACTCGGGAGCTTGTTCCCAGGCACGGCGAAGTTGAACGCGTTGACCGACGTGTCGTCGAAGAGGCGGGCCGTCTCGAAGCGGACTTCGTTCGGCACCAGCATGGCGAGCCCGGCCGGATTCCAGATGACCGACGCAGCGTCATCCGCGGCGCCGACGTAGGCGCCGCCGAGGCCGAGCGCGCGGGCGGAAACGTACGAGGAGAGCCAGTTGCCCGGCGTGCCTCCACTCTCGTCGCCGGCGCGCGCCGCGGCGGCGCCGGTCAGAAACACCGCGGCCACCAGGGCGGCCGCGATATGGCGATGCGTGCGGAACATTCTTCCTCCTCGCCTAACGGACCACCGCGATCTTGCGGCGGATGACGTGCATGGTTTCGCCCGTTCCCTGGGCCTCGATCAACGCGATGTAGCCACCGCTGGAGACGACCTCACCCTTGCCATTCTTCCCATCCCAGAGCACTTCGTTGAGGCCGGCCAACCCGCCCGGCGTGCCGCGGTCCAGGACCACTCGCTTCACCAGACTGCCGGACTGCGTGTAGATCCGGAT
>JANOOP010000105.1:0-2193 GCA_031421415.1 Candidatus Eiseniibacteriota bacterium | reverse complement strand
CGCCTCAACGCCCGCGATGACCCTGGTCAGTTCCTTCTCGATCTCGGCCTTGCTCGCGGGCTGGTACTGCTCGAAGGACTGGCGCACCTGAGGCAGAAGGTCTTTGTCGAGAAACTGGGTGACCTCCCCGGACTTCGCGTGCATGATGCGATAGAGGCCGAAGTCGAGGTCGGGCTGGTCGAGCTGGAACAGCTCCTGCAGCAGGGTCTTCAGCTTTGCGTATTTCTGGCTCATGGGGCTTCCGTGGAGAAATAGCGGCGTTTGGGATCCTGCGGTCCGGTGCCGATTTCACGCACCAGCCCAAGGGCAACGAGGGCGGCGAGGCGTGTGCGTGTGGCGCGCGGCGTGAGTCCGATCTTGTCGGCGATCTGGCGGGTCGCGAGTCCTTCGGGTGCTCGGGCCAGGGCCACGATGGACCGATCGATTGCGTCGAGCGTAGCCGGCTGCACCTGGCCAGTGCGCAGGGTCACGCGGAAGCGGATGCCGATTTCCTCCAGCACCGGGGCCGCGAGCCCGGCGTCACGGCACGCCGCGATCATGCGCTGGATGCCGCTGCCCCACTGCTCCACCAGGCCGAGCTCATGGAAGACCCGGCCGATGATCCGATTGCGCAGCTTGGAGACACCCAGCGGCAGATCGGCGACGGTCAGGCCGAAGGGCAGCAAGCCGGGATTGTCGACCTCCAGCCGGTCGTCGAACAGGGCGACGCGGATCGGTGCGCCAGCCTGGGAATAGTCGGTGTGCGCCACCGCGTTGATCACGGCCTCGCGCACCGCCACGGGCGGCAGGGACCAATGTTCGCTGCGCCGCAGCCGCCCGATCCGCGCGCCTCGGGTCGAGTGCTTTTCCACGAAGGCGATGGCCTGTTCGATGGCCTCCAGCAGCGGGCCCTTCAACTCGGCGTGATCGGCGATCCTGGCTCGATCGGCGCCGCTGAATCGGCCGACCTGGATCCAGGCGTCGGGGAAGTTGCGGAGCCGGTCGACGCCGAACAGCAGAATGCCCCCCGCCGTCGGCACCTGGAGCCCCTGGTGTTCGGTCACGAGACGGAGAGTCTCCATATCCTTCTTGCCCAGTCGCCGGACCGCGGCGAAGGACTCGGAAGCCGCTCGGAAGTCGATCGCTTCCGAGTCGAGGCCGGGCATCGCGCGTTCGTCGAATGCCTCGCCTCGCGCGAAGCGCTGCATCTCGGCGATGAGCGCCTCATCCGCCCGCCGGTTGGTCGAACCCACCCGCACGTACGTCCCCGCCTGTACGCCGGCCCTGACGAGATGGTGCGGACGCGTCGGACTGGGATGGACCCGGACCGCCACCACGTGGGTCTTGCGATAGGCCAGAATCTCGAGATCCGGCAACAAGCGCGGGGCGATGGAGTCCGTGATCAGGCTGGCGATTCGCTCTTCCAGGGCGAACGGGTCGGCAATTCCGCGTACATGCCGAGTCCCATCCTCTACTCCGACCAGAACAACGCCGCCGGTCGTGTTGGCGAAGGCGACAACCGTCCGCAGCAGTCCCTCGGGCGACGACAGGTCGCGCTTGAACTCGAGGGTCTTGCCTTCGGGGCGGTGCAGTGCCTCCAGGAGGTCCATAACTAGGAAGTGTACTCGGAAGTAGCGGCCGTCGCCAGCCTTCCGAGTGCCTGCCTAACGCCCTGCCGCTCGTCGGATGCAGCGCGTGTTAGGCGTCGGGTTCGTTGCGAACCCCGCAGTTGCGTGCCCGCCATCCAGCGGGCTTCGGGCGGCCTGTCCCTCGGAGAGCAACATCCGGCTCAGGTACATCAATCGTCCCCACCACTTCATCCACCGATTGCCCCGAGTCGGCCCGTGGAAGGACGCGCGGGACAAACAAATCGGCCGAATGCACGCCTTCTCTCGCCGACCCCTTGACAACTGCACAAATGTGCACTATCTTCTCAAGCATGAACAAGAAGCCGAAGCCCACCCGGGGCCTCAAGGCCCGACCGAAGTCCGCAACGCGGCCCGCTCCGACCCTTGCGGCCATCACCGACCCGGGTCCGGACCGCGAGGAGGCGATTCTCCAGTACATCGCGGCGTCGCTCCACGAGAGCGGCCGCCCTCCGACGCTTCGCGAGATCGGATCGGCTTTCGGCATCGCTTCTACCACTGGCGTGCGCGACTACCTCGATCGCCTGGAGCAGGCGGGTAAAATCCGCCGAGACCGTTGGACCTCGCG
>JANOOP010000104.1:0-5315 GCA_031421415.1 Candidatus Eiseniibacteriota bacterium | reverse complement strand
GAGCGGGAGGGGACGATCCTGAGCGGCGTACCCGTGTCCAGCCGCGTCTGGGCGAGCCACGGCGACACGGTCGAGACGCTTCCGGAGGGTTTCGTTCGGCTCGCGGGAACCGACTCCGGCGTCCTGGCGGCAGCCGAGAATCTCCAGAAGCGCGTCTTCGCCGTACAGTTTCATCCGGAAGTGGCCCACACCGATCACGGTGTGCGAATTCTGCGAAATTTCCTCTTCCATGTTTGCGGCTTCCGGGGCGACTGGACGATGGGAACGGTCCTGGAGGAGCAGACGGCGAAGATACAGGCGCAGGTGAAGGACGGGCGCGTGATTTGCGGCCTGAGCGGCGGAGTCGATTCGTCGGTGGTCGCCGCGCTCCTCCACCGGTCGATCCCGGGGCAGGTGCGCGCCGTCTTCGTCGATAACGGCCTCCTCCGGAAGAACGAGGCGGCCGAGGTCCGCGCGGCGATGGCCGACGTGATCGGGACCGATCTTGTCGTGGTGGATGCCCGGCGCCGCTTCCTCGACGCGCTCCACGGAATCTCCGATCCAGAGGAGAAGCGGAAGACGATCGGCCGCGTCTTCATCGAAGTCTTCGACGACAAGGCGCACGAACTCGGGGGCGCCGACTTCCTCGCCCAGGGGACCCTCTATCCGGACGTCATCGAGAGCACCTCGACCCGCGGGCCGTCGGCGAAGATCAAGTCGCACCACAACGTCGGCGGGCTCCCCGAGCAGATGCGGATGGAACTTGTGGAGCCTCTTCGGGATTTATTCAAGGACGAGGTCCGGGAGCTGGGGGGCCTGCTGGGCCTGCCGCCCCATATCCTCGGCCGCCATCCGTTTCCCGGCCCGGGGCTGGCGGTCCGGCTTCTCGGGCCGATTTCGGAGGAAGGGCTGGAAACCCTTGCGGAAGCGGACAATATCTTCATCTCGGAACTTCGGCAGTCGGGTCTCTACGACTCAGTCTGGCAGGCCTTCGCGGTGCTTCTGCCGGTCCGCACGGTCGGCGTCATGGGGGACGGGCGAACCTACGACCAGCTCGTGGCGCTACGGGCCGTGACCTCGAGCGACGGGATGACCGCCGACTGGGCGCGTCTTCCCGACTCGTTCCTGGCCCGGGTGTCGTCCCGCATCGTGAACGAAGTCCGAGGCGTCAATCGCGTCGTCTACGACATCAGCTCAAAGCCGCCCGCCACGATCGAGTGGGAATGACAGCGGCGCAGGGAGGTCTCGCGTGAAGGTCCGCTGGAGAACGATACTCGGCCGGGGCGACGTCCGAACCCTCCTCGTGCTCCTCACCGCGACGCTCGCGCTGCTCGGCGCGACGGAGTCCGCTCGCGCGGCCGCTCCGGCGCCGTGGTTGCTGGACCGCGCGCGGGGGACGCCGCAGGAGGCCGAGGTCCGCGAGCAGATCCGCCGCTGGAGCGAGCTGCGGGCCGGCGGCGCCGACAAGGTGCATGAGGAGTTCGCGCTCAGCCCGTCCCGCTTTCCGCGCGGCGGCGTCGCGCGGCGAAACATCCTCGTCGTGCTGACGCAATTCCCCTCCGATCAGTTCGGCGTGGCCGTGAAGCCGGCGTCGCAGAGCACCCCCGGCTACTACCAGAGAATCTTCTTCAGCGACGATCCGAACGACGGCTTCACCAGCGTCCGCGAGTACTACCGCGAGATCTCGAACGGCCGGCTCCTGATCTCCGGCCAGGTCACGTCGAAGTGGCTCGACATGCCGCACTCGTACGCCTACTACGTGAACGGGTCTGCGGGACTCGATTTCGGCGCCTATCCGCGGAGCGCGCAGAACCTCGCCGAGGAAGCGATGAACGCCGCGTACCGGGACTTCGACGGAAAACTGGGCTACTTCGACAACGACGGCCCCGACGGCATCGCGCATAGCGGCGACGACGACGGCTACATCGACGCCGTCTGCGTGATCCATCCGGGTGTGGGCGGAGAAGTCGTCGCGGGGGTCGCCGCGTTCGATTACCTCTGGTCGCACCAGTCGGGGATCGCGATCTACTCGAATTGCCCCGGCACCGGCGGCGGTCCGGGATGCCTCCCGGGAATGACCCTGGGCGAGGCACGCGGGTTCCTCTACTTCATGGGCGGCGAATTCAATGAGCGTCCCGCCGACTACGCGATCGGCACCTATTGCCATGAATTCGGGCACACGATCGGCCTTCCCGATCTCTACGATCCGGTCGCCGCGGGGCTCGGCTTCTATTCGCTGATGGGGCTGGGAAACTACCTACCGTTCAATGGCGAGGGTGTCTTCGGCTCGGTGCCCGGAAGTCTCGACGCCTGGTCGCGACAGTTCCTCGGTTTCGACCCGATCGTGACACCGGCCGCCGGAGGGCGCTACTCGCTCGGTCCCGCGACGGGCGGCGGCGGATCGCTTCGCATCTGGAGCAACGGAGAACCGGGGAGCGAATACTTCCTTCTGGAGAACCGGCAGAAGACGGGAAGCGACCGCTACCTTCCGGGAGATGGACTCCTGATCTATCACGTGGACGATCGGAATCAGGACAACATCAGCGGCCCTTCCTTCTACCGCGTCCGCGTCGTCGCGGCCGACGGGCAGGCCGATCTTGAAACCGATCCGCAGGTCGGCGGAAATTACGGCGACGGGGCCGATTTCTGGCCGGGAACACTGCTGCGCCGGAACTGGACCGAGGCGACGACGCCCGATTCCCGCGACTACGCCGGATTCGACACCGCCGTGCGGCTCGCCAACATCGCGGGCGGCAGCGTGGATGGAAGCGACTCCGTGTCGTTCGATCTCGTGCTCTCGTCCCGACCCGAACTGCGCATCGCGGGCGTGACGTATCAGGACAGCGGCGACAATCGCCCCGATCCATCGGAGACGGGCGACCTCACGCTTCAGGTCGGAAACGTGGGGACGGGTTCGGGCCCCCTCAACTACACGCTCTCCTCGCTCGACGCGCTTGCGACCGTGAACCAAGGATCGTCCGCGGGCGGGGCGCTGGCGACGGGGCAGACGGGGTCGAACTCGACTCCCTTCACCGTCACGTTCGGCTCACCGGTGTCGCTCCCCCGGATCGTGCCGCTACGACTCTCATGGAACGACGGGAGCGTTTCCGCGTCCCAGGACTTCTCGCTGACGATCGGCGAAGGAGCCGGGCTTGGCGAGGACTTCGAGAGCGACTTCATCGCCAGCGGTTGGAGCAGCGGCGCGGTGGCTCCCTCGGTCTACAACGAGTGGCATCGAACGCAGGTGCGATCCCACAACGGAACGTTCGCGGCCAAGGTGGGGAGCACGAACGCGCTCAACGTCGGGTCGAACGAGCAGCAGACCTATCGGAGCAACCAGGACGCGGGGATCATGTCGCCAGGGTTCGACCTTGCCGCGAACTCGCAGATCTCCTTCTGGTCCTACGTCGATTCCGAGACCAACGGGGGGACCGGGGCGTGGGACGGCGGACGCGTCGAGATCTCTCTTCTCGGTGGACCCTGGATTCCTCTGACCGTGGATGAGGGCTATCCCTACATGATCGAGTTCAACGCGGGGACCGCGCTCTCCGGCTCGAACGTCATCGCGGGATCGAGCGGCGCCTGGAGGCGCTACGTGGCGGATCTCTCCTGGTACCAGGGGCCGGCCCGCATCCGCTTCCGCTTCGCCAGCGACGACACGAACGATCCGCGCGACCAGTCCGGAGGCCTCGTTCGCTACTACGAGGGTTGGTACGTCGACGACATCGCGGTGGGGCCGCGTCAGACGCCCGCGCCGATACCGCGCCGCGTCACCTTCCGCGCGGGACCGATTCCGTACTTTGCGGGTTCCTCCTCGGCCGGGTCGCTCCACTTCCGCTTCAGCGCACGCGATGGGCTCCCGCATCCGGGGGAACGCCCCGTCGTTCGCATCTACGACGTGAAGGGACGATTGGTCCGCGCGCTGAACGCTTCCGTCGATGCGCTCCTCGCGCACGAGTTCGGCGCGTCGTGGGATGGGCGCGATCGCGCCGGGGTGGCCGTTGGGGCCGGCGTCTACTTCGGGAAGGTGATCTTGCTCGGCGAGACGCAGACGACGCGCCTCGTCGTCGTCCGCTGATTCAATGACATTCGAGCGCGCGCGCCGGACCGCTTTGTGCCGGGCGCGCCGCGCATTCCTCCGCGTGCTGCTTCCGCTCCTCCTCGCGACCGCCGCCGCGCCGTCCGCGCTCGCGCAGCCGCCGGTGGGCGCCGCTCCCGGGTGGGTCGCGCGGCGGGCCGCCTGGATCGAAGCCCGAGAAACCCGCCGCCTGGCGCGCTGGAACGAGTCGATCGCGACGCTCGCGGTGGCCGATCGCCGCGCCGCCGCCGCGGAGTCGCTCTACCATTCCGCCCTCCGCGCGTGGACTCCCGACGCCTCCGCCCTGCGCGTGCCGGTTCCACAACTGCGCGGCGCGGCGCTCGACCTCCTGGAGGAAGGGGCGACCGAGCGCGCGGCACTTCTCCTGGAGGGAGCGCTCCGCGACGACGAGCCGCTCCTTCCGATTCGCGCCTCCTTGCTGGGCCGATCCGGCAGCGCGGAACGGGGGCTGGCCCTCCTGGCGTGGCCGCCCGACCGGCGGCTCGCCCGTGGCGACCGCTGGCTGACCGGCTTCGGTTCTCCGACGCGCGGCGCGACCCGCGACGCCGCGCATCTCCTGACTGCCGCGGTGCTCGCCGAATCGCTCGGCGACGGCCGGGCGTCGCGCGCCGCGCTCTGGGCGCTTCTGGCCGCTCCCGACGCCGGACCCTCGGCGCGGGAGGAGGCGCGGCAGCATCTCGCGCGCCGCTTCCTGGCCGACGGGACACCGCGCCTCGCGATGTCGATCGTGGCCGACCCTTCCTCGGGGGAGCAGGCGCTCCTCCTCGGCCGGGCCTTCGCCCTCGCGCGCGACACGACCGGGGCGATCGAGGCTCTCTCCCGCTTCGGCACGAAGAGCGGCCTGGCGCTTTCGGAACGCTTTCCGGCGCTCCGCCAAGCGGCGGAGCTGGCGCGGAGCAGGCCCGACTCCCTGGCCGAGCGAACTCATCTCGATCTCTGCCGCGCGCTGGGGGACGTGGGGGAGGCGGAACGCGGCCTCTCGCTCCTGGCCGCGCGTCGCCGCGCTCCCCTCGACTCGCTGGCGGTGGCGTCGCGTCTCGAGATCGAGGCGGGCCTCCTCACGCGAGCGCGCCGATTCGCGGAGGCCATGGTTGCGTATCGGGCGCTGGCCGCATCGCCCGGACTCGCACCGAGCGACCGGGCGAAGACGACGCTCGGCTTTGCCCGGGCAGCGCGCGGCGCGCGCGTCTTCGCCGCGATGGACTCCGCATTTCGCGCCGCGGTGGACCTCGACTCG
>JANOOP010000103.1:0-5588 GCA_031421415.1 Candidatus Eiseniibacteriota bacterium | reverse complement strand
CGATCGCGTGCTTGCAGCGCGGGCAGCGAGACCGGGGCCGCACGATCGAGTCCCCCTTCGGCAGGCGGGCGATCACCACGTTCAGGAACGATCCGAGCGCGAGCCCGATGAAGAACGCCGCCATCTGGACGAAGTGTTCGGGCGTCATCTCAGAGTCCCCCCTGGCCTTCCAGCCGCTTCAGTTCGCGGCGCGCGACTTCCTGCATGTACTTGTTCCCGGTCGCCTCGATCCGCTTCCAGAGAAGAATCGCCATGCCGGTGTTCCCCGCCCGCTGATTCGCGAACGCCGCGAAACGCTCGACGTACTCCGGGTGCCCCGGCAAGCGGCTTGCCCGGGTGAAGTAGCGGGCTGCGGCCTCGTAGTTCTTGGTGCCGACGTAGTGGAGGAATCCGGTTTCGAACGCCAGGCGCCAGTTGTCCGGATTGGCACGCATGCCGCGTTCCAGGAGCTCCAGGCCGCGCTCCGGCTGCCGCAGTTCCTGCGCCAGCACGAAGCCGCCGAAGACGTAGGCCTCCGTGAAGCGCGGGTCGAGTTCCGCCACGATCCCCATCACGTGCCCGATCATGTCGTAGCGCTGGTCGCTCAGACGGTGCTCGCCGTAGTACTGGATGGCGCGGAGCCAGGCCACGTCGGCCGCGGCCGTCTCGAATCCGAGAGCGGCCTGCCGGACCCAGACTCCGGACGGGTAGTAAAGAAGCTCGTCCACCGACGGCGCGCCCTGCTTCGCTCGATAGGAGCCCTGGAGCATCCCCGCACCCGCCAGGAGCGCCCCCGCCACGGCGAGCGCGGCGAAGAGGCCGGCGCGGCCCCGAAGTGAGGTCACCGGAACTCCCTTCGCTCGAAGATGGCGCCGGCGGCGACCAGGAGCGCGATCATGTAGAGGAGCCCGTAGGCGGCGGCGAACGCGAGGCGCTCGGGCTCGACCGCGATGCCGTGCACGACCTGGCCCCGCGCGTTGAAGACGGCGAGATGCGGCAGGAGCCAGTAGAAGGCCTCCGTCGTCCGCGCGATCCACGGCGACGCGCCCTGTGTCGCGAAGTAGAGGAGGTCGTCGGCGAAGTGTCCGGCGACGATGGTCGCCATCGCGAAGAACGCGGTCAGGACCGGCGTGGTGAACGACGAAAAGAAGACGACGACCGCCGTGATCACCCCCAGTTCGACCACCGTCAAGGCCAGGGAGCCGAGGAGGAGCCACGGCGTTTCACGATAGGCGATGGAGAGGAGCGCGAGCACGATCGCCGTCATGCTGGCGACGAGCGCCGCGGACGTGACCCAGAGCCCCATGAACTTCCCCAGGAGAAACTCGCTTCGACGGATCGGCTTCGCCATGACGGCGTAGATCGTCCGCCGCTCCAGTTCCTTGTGGAGCAGGTTCGATCCCAGCATCACGGCGAGAAGCGTCGCCAGGATCGAGGAGCCGGCGAGTCCGAAATCGGTCACGACCTTCCGCCCTTCGCCCAGCGCGAGGGGCGAGAGAACCTGCGACGCGGCGACGAGCCCTACGCCGAAGAGCGCCAGCACGAGGACCATCCGCTGGCGGACGACTTCGCGAATCGTATTCTGGGCGATGGCGAACGCGCCGGTCATGACGCCGCCTCCCCGCTCTCGCGCCGTCCGAGGACGCGGATGAAGTGCTCCTCCAGCGTCTCCCGGCGCGCCTCCACCGAGTGGATGAAGACGCCGGCGTCGACGAGCGTCCGGAGGCCCCGTTGGAGGGCCTCCCCGTCGGCGACGCGGATCAGTGTCCGTGAGCCGATCCGCTCCATCGCGTGCCCGGCATCCCGGAATGCCGCCATGGCCCCGTCGGGGAGCCGGTCGACGGCGATTTCCCACTCGCGGACGCCGCTGGCGAGGAGCGACGAGACGGCGCCCACCTCGACCATCGCCCCGGATTTGAGAATTCCGACTCGGTCGCACATCGACTCGGTCTCGGCGAGGATGTGGCTGCTCAGGAGCACGGTGACGCCGCGGGCCCGCTGCTCGCGGAGGAGTTCCTTCACCTCGGAGCGGCCGACGGGGTCGAGCCCCGACATCGGCTCGTCCAAGACGAGGAACGTAGGCTCGTTGATGAGCGCCTGCGCCAGCCCGACGCGCTGCGTCATTCCCTTGGAGAACTTCCGGAGCGGCTTCCGCGCGTGCGACGCGAGGCCGAGCCGCTCGAGTAGTTCGTTCGCGCGGCTGCGCCTTACCTGACGTGCGATTCCGAACAAGGCGCCCGACAGATCGAGATACTCGAGCGGCGTGAGGTGATCGTAGAAGCAGGGGTTCTCGGGGAGATAGCCGAGTTTCCGCCGCGAGGCGGGATCGCTCGGTTCGCGCCCGTCGAGAAGCACGCGGCCCGCGGTCGGACGGGCGAGACCGAGAATCATCTTGATCGTCGTCGTCTTCCCCGCTCCGTTCGGCCCCAGGAGCCCGAAGATCTCTCCCCGCTCCAGTTCGAGCGTCACGTCGCGAACCGCGGTGAAGGGCTTCAGCGTCATGGGGTCGCGATAGGTCTTTCGGAGCGCCTCGAGGCGCAAGAGCGACAGTCCCGGGACGGCGTGGAGCGCCCGGTCGCCGGCGGCGCCGGGGCCGTGGGTCTTGACGGTGTCGCGAATCGTGGACATGACTCTCGGTAACCTCCTGGATCGTCTTCGCGAGCGGAACCACTACGGTGACAGCAGAGATTGTGCCATCCCACGGACGCCCCGTTTTCCCCCGGGGAGGGGAGAAATGACGAGGGCGGCAGGCCCGGTGGACCGGAACCTGCCGCCCCGTCTGTTGCCGATGCGAAACGATTAGCCGTTGGTCAGCGAGAGCGGGAGAATCGCCGTCTTGCCGAAGCCCTGGATCGTGTAGCCGGTCGTCGCGACCACCGACGTGCCGATGATGCCCGACGCCCCCGGAGCCACCCACGTCCACGCGTCACGGAGGCCCGTGAACGGATTCGTCGGGTAGACGCCGCCCGGCATGTTCGCCAGCACGAGCGCATTGTTGGCGGCGATCGGGTAGGTGCCGCTGTTCTTCACGGCGTGGTCCTCGATCGCGAGCTGGAAGCTGTGCATGTTGGCCTTCACGCTGCCCTCACGCGCACGGTCCTGCATGGCGATGAAGTTCGGAATCGCGATGGCCGCGAGGATTCCGATGATAACGACCACGATCATGAGCTCGATCAGGGTGAAGCCCTTATTGTTCTTCAGCATCCTCACTACCTCCGGTTGGGGGGAACGAGACGAACGGCGCGTTTTCACCTCTCTTATCCTCATCATCCGTTGCTCATCGTGAGTGGCAGCAGCGCGCTCTTGCCGTATCCTCGAATCGTGTAGCCAACCGTCGAGACTGGATTGACGCCGAACACACCGCTCGCGGCGGGATTGGCCCCCCACGTCGGAGCCGACGCCACGCCGGTGAACGGGTTGCGCGGCCAGGCGCCGCTCGGCAGATTCGCCTGAACCGCCGCCGCGTCGGAACCCACCGGGTACTGGCCGGTGTTCCGCACCGCGAAGTCCTCGATGGCGAGCTGGAACGTGTGCATGTTCTCCGCCAGGTCCGACTCCTTCGCCCGGTCGACCATGGAGATGAAGTTCGGCATCGCGATCGCCGCGAGGATTCCGATGATGACGACCACGATCATCAACTCGATGAGGGTGAATCCCTGCTCTCGCGTTCGCACGGTCGTCACATCCCTCCGTTCGGTGCCATCCCTGGGCTGCCGTTACTCCATCCGGTGCTACTGTCCCGTTAGCAAAGCAACGCCTGTGCCACCGGAGAGGTGGCCGCGTAAAGTCCGTCCAATTCCTTGAGCCGGCGTGCGTTCCACCGGATGCCCGCCGGCGCCTATCGCCGCGCGATCCGCGTTTCGAGGCCACTCCATCGCAGGAAGCAAGTCGGCCGCCCCGTATCGCGCAACTTGCAAGTCGCGATGGAGAGGCGGCCAAAATGCAATCGAGCGGCTAGAAGCGTGCTACTCGTCTACGAGCGCCTCCGACCCGGCGGCCTCGTGGAGCAGTCCGTAGGCCAGGAGTTTCCGGTAGAGCGTCGAGGGATTGATGCCCAGGATTTCCGACGCCCGCTTCTTCTGACCGCCGGTGTGATGGAGCACTTTCAGGATGTACTCACGCTCCAGCTCGTCCAGCGTCATGCCCGGCGTATCGATGATGAGGCTCCCGCGGCCCCGCCCGCCTTGGAGCACCTTCTCCGGAAAATCTTCCGGCGTCAGCACGCCGGTGTCGCTCAGGATGACCCCCCGCTCGATCACGTTCTCCAGTTCCCGCACGTTTCCCGGCCAGTCGTAGGCGATAAGCGCGTCGCGTCCTTCCTTGCTGAGCGTCTTCGGCTCCTTGCCCGCGGTGAGCCGGATCAGGAAGTGCTCCACGAGTTCCGGGATGTCGTCCTTCCGCTCCCGGAGAGACGGCAGGCGGATCTGGATCACGTTCAGCCGATAGTAGAGGTCCGCGCGGAACCGGTTCTCCGCCACCCCGCGCTCCAGATCGGCGTTCGTGGCGGCGATCAGGCGGACGTCGATCTTCCTGGGCTTCGTCCCGCCCACCGGAATGATCTCCCGCTCCTGAAGCGCCCGGAGGAGCTTCACCTGCGTCGCCGGCAACGTCTCGCCCACCTCGTCGAGGAAGAAGGAGCCCCCTCCCGCCACCGCCAGCAGACCTTCCTGGTCGCGCACGGCGCCCGTGAACGAACCCTTCACATGCCCGAACAGATTCGATTCCAGCAGGTCCTTGGGAAGCGCGCCGCAGTTGATCGAGACGAACGGCCCGTCGGCGCGGCGGCTGAGATAGTGGAGCCGCTTCGCGATCAATTCCTTCCCGGTTCCACTCTCGCCGACGATCAGGATCGTCGAATCGGAGTCGGCCACCTTCTCCACCAGCTTCAGCACGCGCTGGAACTGCTCGCTGTGCCCGATCATCTCCTTCGTGTCGTCCGTCTTCTTCAGCTGGCGCTTCAGGAGGACGTTCTCCGACGTCACCCGGCGCATCGCGAGGGCGTTCTTGATGACGAGGCGAACCTCGTCGTTCTTGGCGCTCTTCTCGATGTACTGGTACGCGCCCCGGTTCAGCGCTTCGATCGCGGTCTTCTGCGACGCGAAGGCCGTCCGGATGACGACCGGCGTGCTGGGGTCGATTTTCTTGATCCCGGCGAGCACGCCGAGGCCATCGATCTCGCCCGGCATCTTGATGTCGGTCACCACGATGTCGTAGTTCTCTTCTTCCGCCTTGGCCAGGGCTTCCCTGCCGGACCGTGCGACGGTCACCTCGTACCCCTCCTTCGCGAGAAGGATGGAGAGGAACTGCAGCATGCTGTCTTCGTCGTCGACGATCAGGATCTTTTCGCCCGCCACAGAATCACCCTCGCTTTACTGGGGAATACCCCGTCACGCTGCCTGGGCCATCACGCTCGCGGGAGTGGTCGTCCGGGGCAACCAGACCCGGAATGCCGTTCCCTCGCCAACGCGGCTGTCGATGTCCAACGCTCCGCCATGGCGCTCCACGATCCGACTGACGATCGCGAGCCCCAGGCCCGTCCCTCCGTTCTTCGTCGAGAAGAACGGTTCCGTGACGCGCTCCAGCTCCGGCGCGGGGATTCCGATTCCGGT
>JANOOP010000102.1:0-3283 GCA_031421415.1 Candidatus Eiseniibacteriota bacterium | reverse complement strand
CCGGCGTGATGCGCGTCGGCGGGCGGAGTCGGCCGTGCACGCGCATTTCGCTTCGGAGTCGTCACGGAGCGGCCGGCGGCGGCGCGATCACAGCGATCGCCCCACCGCGGACGCGATGAGGCGAAGCTGCTCCGCCAGCGCGGCGAACTGCTCCGGGAAGAGCGACTGCGGCCCATCGCAGATGGCGCGCTCGGGATCGTAGTGCACCTCCACCAAGAGCCCGTCGGCGCCCGCCGCGATCGCCGCGCGGGCGAGCGGGATCACCTTGTCGCGCACTCCCACCGCGTGGCTCGGATCGACGATCACCGGCAGATGGCTGATCGCCTTCGCCACCGCGACGGCGTTCAGATCGAGCGTGTTTCGCGTGTAGGTCTCGTAGGCCCTCACGCCGCGCTCGCAGACGATGACGCGATCGTTCCCGCCCGACATGACGTACTCGGCCGCCATCAGCCACTCGTCGACGGTGGCGGAGAGCCCGCGCTTCACCAGGACCGCGCGCTCGGACTTCCCCAGGTCGCGAAGGAGCGTGAAGTTCTGCATGTTCCGCGCGCCCACCTGGAAGATGTCGACGTAGGGCGTCATCATGGCGATCTGGCTTCGGTCCATCACCTCCGAGATGACGAGGAGGCCATGCGCGTCGGCCACGCGGCGGATCAGCTTCAGCCCCTCTTCGCCGAGACCCTGGAAGGAGTAGGGCGACGTCCTCGGCTTGAAGGCGCCGCCGCGCATCACAGTCGCGCCGGCGGCGCGCACGGCCTGCGCGGTGCGGACCATCTGCTCCTCGGACTCGATCGTGCAGGGACCGGCCATGAGGACGATGGCGTCGCCTCCGATCTCCACGTTTCCGATCTTCACGACGCTGGATCGCTTGCGAAACGTGCGGCTGGCGAGCTTGAAGGGCTCCGGGATTCGCTCCGCGGCAGCGACGCCCGCCATCGCGCGGATGTCGGCGAGCGCGGGCATGGCTCCCTCGCCGACCGCCGCCATCACGACCGGGGGGCCGTCGGGTGCGGTCACGAGCTGGAATCCGGCCTCCCGAAGGCGCGCCTCCACGGCGCGTCGCTGTTCGGGCGTGGCGTCGGTACGAAGCGTGATCACCATGAAGCGGTGGAAGCTCCTCTCGAGTGCCTCTTCGGAGACGAGAACGCCCACTGCCTCCGGAGTGGCAATGGGCGGATTCCGGAGCCTAGCACTCGCCGCGACGATGGGTCAAATGGCGGGGCGTGCCCGTGTGGCGGGGCGTGCCCGAGCGCGGGGACCGCGGCTCAGTACGGGAGCGGGCCCGGGGAGTCGGAGGCGAGGTCGAAGGCGTAGACGACCCAGACGCCTCCGGGTGCGCGTACGAGCCGAACGATCGTGTCGCGGTCGATCGCCGCGGGACCGACTGCCTCGCCGGCGAATCGCACCATGACGTGCGCCCGAATCGTCTTCAGTTCGGTGTTGGCGCTCGACATTCCGTCGCTCCGCGACTCCTCGGCCCCGCGTCGGGCCGCGCGCGTCGCGGCCGCGCGGCGGCCGAGGTTCCGCGCCCTCTCGAAACGGGATTCCAGGTCGGCCGCCGAATCGGGAGCCGCGGCGTAGACCGAGTCGGCCAGGCGATGCGCCTCGGTGTAGAGCGTCACCAGCGAGTCGAGAGCGGCCGCGCGGACCGCGCGGATCGGTTCGAGATATCGGAGGCGCGCGTCCCGCACTCCCTCGGTGGAGACGATGCAGGCGGCCATGGCGCGGAGGCGTTCGCCGTCGTGGCGGCGGAGGGCGGTCGAGAATTCCTTCCCGGCGGCCCGCGCGTCGCGAAGGTCGGGCGGCTCGGGGCGGCAGCCGCCCGCGATCAGGCCGGCGAGGAGGGCGAGCCCGAGGAGGTCAGTACTTGAGCGCCCGCGCACGCGGTCGCCCCGGAGTCTTGATGCCCTTCGCCTCGTTGTAGAGGCGCCGTATGTTCATGAAGTGGGTCTCGATGTAGAACTCGACGTTCTCGTAGGCGCCCAGATAGCCCCAGTCCTTGAAGCCGATCTCCGGAGTGCCCCAACTGGCGACGGTCCTCGCCTTCTCCCAGCAGTCGTAGAGATAGCGCTTCATCCAGCCCGCCGCCATGATGCGCGGGCCGATCTGGCCGTGCCCCGGGACGAGCGAGTCGGCGTCGAACCGGGAGGTCATGAGCGAATCGACCGAAGCCTGCCACCCGGTCACGCTCATTCCCGGATCGAGCATCCACGGCACCGACTGATACGAAACGACGTCGCCGGCGAAGAGGATCTTCTCCTTCGGGAGGTAGACGATCAGGTCGCCCTTCGTGTGGGCGCGGTGGCCGAGGTGAACGATCTGGGCGGCCCGCGCACCCTTGCCGAGATTGTAGAGACCCGTCACCTCGATCGTCGCGGCCTCCCCACCCTTCTCGGCCGGGGTCGTCTTGTGGGCGCGGCCCAGCACCGAGTCGATCGCGGCCGCGACGTTCGCCTGCGCGATCAGCTTCGCCCCCTGGGCGAGAAAGCGCTTGGCGCCGAGCACGTGATCGTCGTGGGCGTGAGTCATGATCACGTAGCGGATCGGCTTCGCCCCGGAGCGCGCGCGGATCGAGTCCTCGAGCGCCGCGGCGGCGCGGTCGTCCATGGTGGCGTCGACGAGCGTGATCCCGTCACCCTGCTCGATCCAGCCGACCCACCCGTAGCGGACCTTGGCCGCGTAGACACCCGGGGCGAGCGGACGGACGGAGATCGTCAGCGTGGTGTCGGGCTTCTCCTTCCCGGCCGGCGGGGTGCCCATGTACCAGGACTGGGCCGGGGCCTGCGGAGCGTGAAGCGCCGCGGTGAGCGCGAGCGCGGCGGCGGCCAGGAAGCGCGGGAAGTCGGTGCGGGAGTTCAGAGTGCTCTCCTCGGTTGAGTTGTCAGGATCGGATCGATTCGAGGCACGGAGTCTCTGGGTAGCCATACCCCGCGGCGGCCCCGCGGGTCCAAGAGCCTAGTCCGTCTCGGGTGGCTTCGCCAGGGGTCCTGCCTCTAGCGATCGCCGCACTGGCGGCGGATATCCTCTCACTCTGCGGTCGGGAGTGGACGCTGTAAGTTGGTGCCCCCGGGGTGAGTCGAACACCCGGCCAACGGTTTAGGAAACCGCTGCTCTATCCGTCTGAGCTACGGGGGCGCAAGCCGGGGCCAGTATACGTCTTCCGACCTGGCGGTTCGACGGTCGACGGATCAAGACATGGTTTCGCGCGCACCGACGCCCCGTGGCCCCGACGGGCCGTAGGGGCCGAGACGTCCCTCGCTAGCAGCGTCCCGAAACTTCTCGC
>JANOOP010000101.1:0-6201 GCA_031421415.1 Candidatus Eiseniibacteriota bacterium | reverse complement strand
GTCGCCCGTGCCGGTCGCGCAGTCGAGGACCCGCTCTCCCTCCCTCGCACCGCTGCGCGAGACCGCGACGCGGCGCCAACGATGATGGAGGCCGAAGGAGAGGACCTGGTTCGCGCGGTCGTAGCGCCGCGCAATGGAGGCGAACATGGTTCGGACGGTGGCGCTCATCGCGCAGCAGCATACCATGGCCGCGAGCATCGTTTGACCGCTCCCCGGGCAATCGGTAGACTCGTCCGATGGCCGTGATCTCCATGACGTTGCGCGAATCCGATGGCCGCCCGCGCCGGCGCTCCACCGCGGTCCGGGTGGGGGATGTGGTTCTGGGCGGAGGCCGCCCGGTGGTCGTGCAGTCGATGACCAACACCGACACGGCCGATCCCCGCTCCACGGCGGAGCAGGTCATCGCGCTCGCGGAGGCGGGATCGGAACTGGTCCGGATCACGGTGAACACGCCGGAGGCCGCCGCCGCGGTGCCGGAGATCAAGTCGCGGGTGCGCGACGCCGGTCTCTCGACGCCGATCGTCGGCGACTTCCACTTCAGCGGGCATCTCCTCCTCCACGAATTCCCCGCTTGCGCCCAGGCGCTCGACAAGTACCGCATCAATCCTGGGAACGTCGGCGCGGGCAAGCGCCACGACGAGCACTTCCGCCGCATCATAGAAGCCGCGGTCGCCAACGCGAAGCCGGTGCGGATCGGCGTGAACTGGGGCTCCCTCGATCGGGAGCTCCTGACCGTCCTGATGGACGAGAACGCGCGGCGGCCGAAGCCGCTCCCCGACCGGGAAGTCACGCTCGACGCCATGTTCCAGAGCGCCGTCCGCTCCGCCGCGCTGGCGGAGGAGTTCGGGCAGCCGCACGAGTCCATCGTCCTCTCGGCGAAAGTTTCGGGCGTGCGCGATCTCCTCGACATCTACCGGCGGCTGGCGGCGGAGACCGACTACGCGCTGCACCTCGGGCTGACCGAGGCGGGCATGGGGATGAAGGGACTCGTCGCCTCGACGGCGGGCCTCTCGACGCTGCTCCTCGAGGGAATCGGCGACACCATTCGCGTAAGCCTGACGCCTACCCCCGGCGGCGATCGCCGCGAGGAGGTCTACGCCTGCCAGCAGATTCTCCAATCGTGCGAGCTGCGCGCGTTCCAGCCCCAGGTCACCTCATGCCCCGGCTGCGGCCGCACGACTTCGTCGCTGTTCCAGGAACTGGCCGAGCGGGTGAACGGGCATCTGCGGGAGAGGATGCCCGCGTGGCGGACCCGCTACCCGGGCGTGGAGGAGTTGCGCGTCGCGGTGATGGGCTGCGTCGTGAACGGACCGGGCGAGTCGCGGCACGCGCACATCGGAATCTCGCTCCCCGGTTCGGGTGAGAATCCGAAGGCGCCGGTCTTCGTGGATGGAGAACTGACGACGACGCTCCAGGGCCCGAGGCTGGCCGAGGAGTTCCTCGAGCTTGTCGACGGCTACGTCGAGAGCCATTTCGGAGCCGCGGCCCGCTCCTAGCGTTCCGGCCGGCGGCGCGATTCCCCCGCGGAACTCGCGCGATCCGCTTCCTTCGCGACCCGCTTCCCTACCGAATCTTTCGCGCCGCCCCCATCGGTTCGTCCGATTTTCCAGGCGTCGACCGCTTCGGCCGATCCGAGGCGCGCCTCCCCGTGATCAGCGACCAGGGACGCTGCGCCTCCTGCACCGCGATCGCCACCGTCACCTGGAATTCTCCGAGCCGGTTCAAATCTTGTAAGTACGCGCGATAGCGGTGGACGAACCACCACGCGATCGCGATCTCCAGATAGACGACGCCGAGGAGCGCGATGTGAATCCGCGCGAGCACGGTGATCGACACCGAGAGGACGAGGCAGTAGAGCGCCTCGACGATCGCGGGCGTCTGGAAGGAGCCCCAGTTGGGCGCCGCGGGGCCGTGCTCCACGCGGAGCACGATGCTGCGCAGAAGAAGCATCGTCATGCTCGCCGCTGTCGCAATCGCGACCTCCAGCGCGGCACGCGGCGCGGGCTGCAGGAGGTAGTCGCTGGGGCGCGGCGCGAGATCGAAGACGAGCGAGAAGCCGCCGTAGGCGATCACGGCCAGCGAGAGCTGCGTGAGGAGCCGGTAGCCGCGGGTTCCGGCCACGATTCCGGCGAGGAGAACGGCGTAGACCACGCCCACGACGAGGGCGGCGGGGGGAAGGAGGAACATCCCCGAGAGGAAGAAGGCCGGCCCCAGCGAGTAGGTCCGCCAGGTCCGCTCCTTGGACGGCACGAGGATCGGCCAGATGAAGAGCGCCGCCGCGCTGGAGGCGAAGAGCGACGCGACCAACCAGACGTTCGGCGTGCCTCGGAACTCGTGCGCGGCCCGCGCCGCGACGACGAGCGCGAGGATGACGAGAATCACGCGAGTGGTGACGAGTGTCGCGTAGCGTCGAACGTCCAGGTCTAGGTCCACCTCCACGGGCTGGTCTCGATCCCGTGCGAGATGTATCGGCCGGAACGAATCCTCTCTTTACGCTCTAACCGTTCCGCGCCCCGCTAGTTAGGGCCCCGCCGTCCCGGCCGTCGCCGCGCTCGCCGCTGCCCCCTCCGATCGCTGGCTCGATGGAGCCAGAAGGAGTCGTCGCGCGAATAACGCCTAAACCTTTCGCGCGCGCGGGCCGATCTCTTGGTGCGTGACGCCAGAACGCGAAACTCTCTCCACGGACACCTCGTCCGCCCCGCGAAACCTGCTCGAGCGCGTGGAAGCGCTGGAACGGGAAAATCGCCGATGGAAGCGGACAGCCCTTGTCGTCGTCGCGGCCCTGGCCGCGGCCGCGGTCGTCGGCATGAGTTCGCCTCCGACCAAGACCCTCGATCTGGAACTCCTCCGCATCGTCGATTCTCGCGGCAAGGCGCGCGCCATCCTCGGCATGGGCGACGAGGGCCCGGCCCTCTCCCTCCTCGACGAGAAGGGACGACTTCGCGCGAACCTCGGCATCGCGAAGGAGGGGCCGTCGCTCGATCTCCTCGACACCGCCGAGACGCCGCGCGCGCAATTGGCCGTGGACGGAACGCTGGGTCCCCACCTCGACTTCACCGACGCCAAGGGAGTCCAGGCCTCGATTCGGCCCTAGGCGCCTCGGGGGCTCCCGCCTAGCCCTGCAGGACCTCTTCCATCAACTTCGTCGCGTCGGCCGAAGCCATCGCGGCGCCGCGCGCTTGCGCCGCCGCGATGGCGGCTTCGTCCAGCGCCGGGCGCGCCGGCTCCAGGGCTCGGTTGAGGACCGCCGTGTCGGGTTCGCTCCTCGGCACGTCGGCCCCGGCTCTCCACGCGGTTCCCGCGCCCGCCAGGATGAAGGCTCGCTCCGATTGACCGAGAAGCGCGGCCAGCCCCGCGACGCTGTCCAGGATGTCGATCAATCCGCTCGAATCGCCGATCGCCTGGAAGAGCTCGAGCGCCTCGGCCAGGAGCGCCTTCGCGCGTGCCGCGTCCCCCCGGCGCGTCGCCACCTCGCCCAGTTGCCGGAGCGAGAATCCGATTCCGTCCTTGTTCCCCAGTTGGCGCTGAATGGCCAGGCCGCGCTCCAGATAGCGCTGGGCGGCGTCGAGGTCGCCAAGGTGGATCACGATGTCGGTGAGTCCATTCAGTGTGTACGCCTCCATCGTGGCGTTCCCAAGCTCTCGGTGTAGATCCAGCGCCTCCTCGAAGAGCCGGCGCGCCTCCTCCCCCTCTCCCCGTGACTGATAGACGACGGCGAGATTGTGGAGCGTGAGGGAGACGCCCCGCCGGTCCTCGATCTCGCGGCGGATCGTCAGCGCCTCGGCATAGAGCGTCGCGGCGGTGGCGAGATCGCCGCGGCTGTTGGCCAGGTTTCCCTGCTCGAAGCGCGCGTTCCCCACGCCCGCCTTGTCGCCGAGCGAACGGGCTATCTCCAGGCTCTCGGCCAGATAGCCATCGGCAGCCGCGAAATCGCCCTGGCCGCGCGCCAGCACGGCCGAGGCATAGAGCGCCTTCGCGCGTTCCACGCTCGGTTCGCGCGAACCGGGGAGGGCCATCGCATCGCGCAACACGCCGCGCCCCTCCTCCCAGGTCCCGCGCGTCCACCAGAAGCGCCAGATGGCGCCGGCGACGAGGAGCGTCGACCCGGCGTCTCCGCGGCGCGTGTAGAAGCGGGTGGCGCGGCGGATGTTGTCGTGCTCCTGGCCCAGCCTCTCGAACCAGAGCGCCTGTTCCGGCCCCTGCAATTCGGGCTCGGCCTGGAGCGCGAGTTTGAAGAAGTGGAACGCATGGCGATCGTCCTGCGTCTCCACCTCGCCGGCCGACTTCAGGCGCTCGGCCGCATAGTCGCGAATCGTCTCGAGGAGCGAGTAGCGCGACGACTCGCCCGATTCGTTCGGCACGACAAGCGACTTGTCGATGAGCGGCGAGAGCAGGTCGAGCACGTCGTAGCTCTCGAGCCCGTTCCAGGCGCAGACCAGCTCCGCCGCTTCCAAGGAGAAGCCGCCCGCGAAGACGCTGACGCGATTCAGGAGTTTTCGCTCCTGCTCGGAGAGGAGGTCGTACGACCAGTCGACCGTCGCGCGGAGCGTCTGCTGACGCGGGAGCGCGGTCCGGCTCCCTCCGGTCAGGAGCGCGAAACGATCCTGAAGCCGGGTCAGGATCTGCTCGACCGGGAGCACCTTCACGCGGACGGCGGCGAGCTCGATGGCCAGCGGAATCCCGTCGAGCCGGTGGCAGACCTGCGCCACCGCGGCGGCGTTCTTGTCGGTGAGCTGGAAGGCGGGCTGAACGGCCTGAGCGCGATCGACGAAGAGGCGGACCGCCTCGTAACGACCGGCCGCCTCCTTGCTCTTGATGACGGACGTGCGCGGATCGGGAACGGAGAGGGTCGGGATGCGCCAGATCACCTCGCCCGGAACGCCGAGCGCCTCCCGGCTGGTCGCGATGACGCGTACGTTCGGCGCCGCGCGCATCAGCGCGACCACCAGCGGCGCCACCGCCGCGGCCAGATGTTCGCAGTTGTCGAGCACCAGAAGGACCATCTTCGATCCCAGGCTGGCGGCGAGCGTCGCCGCGATCGACGTGCCCGGCTCCTCCTGCACACCTACCGCGCGCGCCACCTGCTGCGCCACGAGCGTGGGATCGACGAGCGCCTCGAGCTCCGTCAGCCAGACTCCCTCGGCGAATTCCCCGAGAATCTCCTTCGCCACCTGGACGGCGAGCCGCGTCTTCCCGCTCCCGCCCGGGCCGAGGATCGTCACCATGCGCGCCGTGACGAAGAGTCGGCGCACCTCGGCGCGCTCCCGCGAGCGGCCGATGAACGATGTCAGCGGCGTCGGTAGATTGTTCGGGACCGTGGCGGGCGCCACCCGGAGCGCGCCCATGGAACTGGAGAGCTTGTCGCCTCCCTCGCGGAGTCCGCGCAGCGCGTCGGCCAGTTCGCGCGGCGATCCGTAGCGATCGTCGCGCTTCTTCGCGAGCGCCCGGGCGAGGATGATATCGAGATCGGCGGGAAGCTCCGGGCGGACCGTGCTGGCGTTCGGAGGTTCCTTCGTCGTGACCGCGATCATCGTGTCGAGCACCGTCGATCCCTCGAACGCCTGGCGCCCGGTCGCGGCCTCGTAGAGCGTCGCGCCCAGTGCGAAGAGATCGGCCCGCCCGTCGAGCGTCTCGCCCCGCGCCTGCTCCGGCGCCATGTACGCCACGGTGCCGACGACCATCCCCGCCCCGGTGACGTTCGTGGCGGTCTGGCCGATCGTCTCCGCCGAGGCCGTCGCCATTCGCTTGGCGATGCCGAAGTCGAGAACCTTGGCCGCGCCCTGGGGGGTCAGGAGGATGTTCGCGGGCTTGATGTCGCGGTGGATGAGGCCGATCGCGTGCGCGGCGGCCAGCGCGTCGGCCACCTCGATGCCGAGGCGCAGCAGGCCGGGAACCTCGAGCGGCCCCTCTTCGAGCTGCTCCTTGAGGCTCTTCCCCTCCACGTGCTCCATGACGATGAAGTCGGCCCCGTCGGACGTGTCGACGGAGTAGATCGTGACGATGTGGGGATGGGTGAGCGCGGCCGCGGCGCGGGCCTCCTCCAGGAGGCGGCGGCGCGCGGTCGGATCGGCCGTGGTCGCCGCGGGGAGAATTTTGAGGGCGACCGAACGACCTAGCTTGGTGTCGAGGGCCTTGTAGACGTCGCCCATGCCGCCCGAGCCGAGGCGGCCCTCGATGCGGTAGTGGGCGAGCAGACGGCCC